>CAZWGW010000106.1:0-13751 GCA_964633565.1 uncultured Planctomycetaceae bacterium | reverse complement strand
CTGCTCAATGCGCTGATGACGCTCAAGGGGACCGCACTCGACGAGGCCGCGCGGCTCCCCAACGTCTGCGTCGAAATTGCCACGCTGGAGGGGATTGGCGGGATCGAGAAGCTGATCAAGACGTTCTCGTTTGAGCGCGTACTGTTCGGCTCGTACTGTCCGTTCTTCATCCTCGAATCGGCGCTGCTCAAGCTGCAGGAATCGGAACTGGGGGAGGCGATCCGTACGGCGATTATGTCCGGGAACGCCGCTCAATTGCTGTAGGTCACGTTCTGCATGCCAACTCGCCCAGCAGGCCATTTCTGTCAATCCGTCACGCTATGCATCGACTGAAGCGACTGATGCGATTGAATGGTCTCGCCTTGATGTGTGGCATGCCTGTCATGCTGGCTTTCGTTCTGCTCTTCGCGAGGAATGTGCGGACACTCGCTGATGCGTTGTTTGCGATTCTCGCACACGCGGCGGCGTTTGGGATCGGCCTGCTACTGCTCCGGTTGGGGAGAGCGACGGAATGACCGCCGCGGCAGAAGCTTTTTGACGAAAGATCTGCAAAGGGCATCACGCGCAGCGGCCGTTAGCGCCGGGTGATCGGTGTGGTAGACTTCCGATGGATCAGCATTCGTCGATCCGCCCCTGATCTACGGACGTGACCTTGACCACCGATTTCCTCAACACGTTCCCGCGCGGCCTCTCCCGCCGGAACATGCTGCGCGTCGGCGTCGCCGGACTGGGTGGGTTGACGCTCCCCCGGCTCCTGGCTGCGTCCGAAGGCACGGCCACAGCGCGGTCGTGCATCTTCATCGTCCTCAGCGGCGGCCCGGGACAGCACGAGACATTTGATCCCAAACCCGATGCCCCTCGCGAAATTCGCGGCCTGTATCAGCCGATCGCCACCCGCACGCCGGGGATGTCGGTCAGCGAACGCCTCCCGTTGCTGGCGGCCTGTTCCGACCGATACTGCCTGCTCCGCTCGATGAGCCACGCCGATACGGTCCACGTCACGGCCGCCCACACCATGCTGAGCGGTCAACTGGACGGCTCCCGAGCGAACAACTCGCCGTTCATGGGTAGCCTCGTGGCGAAATTCCGGCCGACGCAGGCCAGCGTCCCCTCGTACGTCTGGCTGCACAATATGAAGACCGGCACCAACAAGGTGCCCCGTTATGAAAGCGGGCTGAACGTCATCGGCCATCAATACGCGCCGTTGCGGATCGGCTACGAACTCGACAACCCGTCGAATCCCGATTTCCGCGTCAACGACTTCGACCCGCCGCAGGGGATCTCCCGGGAGCAGGTGGCGGAACGGTTTCGCCTGCTGACCGAACTGGATCCCTCCGCCGGGCATGCGGCCGATAGTCTGGCCACGTCACGTTTCGAGACCTTCCAGCAGAAGGCGTATGATCTGGTCACCGGCCCCACCGCCCGTGAGGCGTTTGATCTGACTCTCGAACCAGACCGTGAGCGCGATCGTTACGGCCGGCATCCGCTCGGACAATACTGCCTGATGGCCCGCCGCCTGATCGAAGCCGGCGTGCGACTCGTCACCGTCACCGGTTGGCCTGGATTGGCGCCGGGAGAAACACAGCCAACCGTCACGCAGGTCTGGGATACGCACGACGAGTACTACCACGGAAACGACACGATGTACGGCAACGGCCCCTACGGCATGCAATGGGCCCTGCCGCGCCTCGATCAGGCAGTTTCGACGCTGCTGACCGACCTGCACGACCGTGGTCTGCTCGACGAAACACTGGTCGTGATGGCTGGAGAATTCGGTCGCACGCCCAAGTTTGAAGGGAAGGGCCGGGGGCGTGGACACTGGTCGCACGCCTACACGGCGTTGCTCGCCGGGGGCGGCGTTCGCGGCGGGTCCGTCTACGGCGCGTCCGACAGCCAGGGGGCGTATGTCCAGTCCGGCCGACCGATCAATCACGCCGATTTCGGGGCCACGTTGTTCACAGCGCTCGGCATCCCCCCCGAGACGCGCTACGGCCGCGACGGGTTCGCGTTCCGCGTGTCAACCGGCACGCCGCTGTCGGAAGTATTCGGATAGTCCAGAATTGTCGGATCGGAATGTCGTTTCCGATGCCGATCCGTTGCGCCCGCGGGCACGCACATGTCCGAATCGATCAAGGCGGTTCTGCTGTTCATCATGGCCGTTGCCGCCTTCGCGGGGTTTTTCGCCTGGGTTGCCGAGAATCCGGGCCCACTCGTCTGGACACTTCGAACCGGCGGACCGATCACCGCCATCGCGGCGATTGCCGGCATCGTATTCTTGTGTATCCGCCGGGACCGAATCACCGATTATCTGCATCCGATCGCCGGTGGCCGGTTCTTCAATCGAGACGGCTTCTGCTTCGCGTTATCGATCACCGAGGAGAACGGGATCTGCTACCTCCTGGCTCACTTTCAGAATCAATACGATCAACCGTCGGAAGGGCAAATCGCTCTCCGCCCGGCCCGAAAGGCCTTTGGGAGGCGCTCCAAGATCGACCCGCTGGTATTTGAGATCCGGTGCGAACCGGCGGCATTCGGTGTGGCGAAGATTCCCCTGCCGGTGTCGCGGGACCTGCTCGGTTCAAAACAATCGTTTGAGGTTGGCGCTTCGGTCAGGTATCCACAGGGAAAAGGAACGCAACTGCGATTTCGAGACGGACTGTTCCTGCGCACCGATTCGCAATTCAACAATGCGTTCGGCACTGCGGTGTCTGTGTTCGGCCTGATGACCGGCTCGTTCATGACGGTCAAACCCGCGGCGGTCACATTTGTTATTCCGGCCATCGCTGCCAGCGCAGTCCCATCCGGAGCGACTCCGGAAATCCGGACTTTGTGGCGACTGGGTGACGCGCCGCTGGGGCCCGGGAATGCGACGCGCCACTGAGGCGTCTCGCCGCCAGCCTGACGTCTATTGATCCCGACCGTCCAGCGACCGATGATACGGTTTCGCCCGCACGGGAGACGCTCGCCCATTATTCCGACATCTGCAATGTTCGATCGATGCACGCTGCTGCTGAAGTTCTCATTCGCCCTCGTCACCACGGTCCATGGCGCGGCGGAGGATCGACCGGCCACTGAGTCAGTCCGCTTCAACCGCGACATCCGCCCGATCCTCTCCGACAACTGTTTCAAGTGCCACGGGCCGGACAAGACCGCCCGCCAGGCGGAACTGCGGCTCGACACGCGCGATGGCGCGTTCGCACAACACGGCGACACGCGACCGGTCGTCGCCGGTAAGCCGGAAGACAGCGCACTGTTCCGCCGGATTACAAGTACTGATCCGGATGAAAAAATGCCCCCCGCGGATGCGGGCAAGTCGCTCACGCCAGTGCAGGTCGACACCCTCCGCCGCTGGATCGAGCAGGGGGCCGACTGGGAGGAACACTGGTCATTCAACCCGCCGGTGCGTTCCGCCGTCCCGAATGTCGCCCGGCCGCAGTGGCCGCGCAATGCCATCGACCATTTCATCTTCGCCGGGTTGGAGCGCCGTAACCTCGCGCCGTCCCCCGAAGCACCGCCCCACACGCTCGCGCGGCGCGTCACGCTCGACCTCACCGGCCTGCCGCCGACGCCCGCCGAGGTCGACGCCTTCGTCAACGACCCCGCGCCCGACCGCTACGAACGACTGGTCGAACGGTTGCTGGCCTCTCCGCGTTACGGCGAACACCTCGCCACCGATTGGCTCGACGCCGCCCGCTTTGCCGATTCGAGCGGTTACCAGAACGACGGCCCGCGCTTCATGTGGCGCTGGCGCGACTGGGTGATCGACGCCTGCAACGCCGGGATGCCGTTCGATCAGTTCACGATCGAGCAACTTGCGGGAGACCTGCTGCCGGATCCCACGCTGGCGCAGCGGATCGCGACCGGCTTCAACCGCAACCACCGCGGCAATTCGGAAGGGGGCATCATCCCCGAGGAGTACTCCGTCGAGTACGTCGTCGACCGCGTCGATACGACCGGCGCCGTGTGGCTCGGACTGACGATCGGCTGCGCGCGGTGCCACGAACACAAGTTCGACCCGATTTCGCAGGAGGAGTACTACCGGCTGTTCGCGTATTTCAACAGCGTCCCCGAGTACGGCCGCGCGATCAAGGAGGGGAACTCGCCGCCATACATCGCCGCTCAAACCGAGGACCAGGAGGCCGAACTGGCAGCGCTCCGTCGCGAACTGCGGACAGCGGAAGCGGAATGGGAGCGGATCGCACCGCAAGCCGACGCGGCGCAACGCGAGTGGGAACGTACCGACGCCGCGCAGGCGCCCACCGACTGGACGATCACGGCCGGATTATTGGCGCGATTTCCGCTCGACGGGGACCTCATGGACCAGGTCCAGTCGGACCGGCGCGCTCAGGCCGCGACCGGCGATCCCGAATACTGTCCGGGCCCGAGGGCGCAGGCGATCCATCTGGACGGCACGACGTTCCTTGATGCCGGCACAATTGAGAAGTTCGGCTATCTCAATTCGTTTACCGTCTCTGCCTGGATCAATCCGGCGGGCAACCTCACTGGCGGCATCGTCTCCCGCATGACGGACGACTCCGACTCCGATGGCTGGGCCTTGCACCTGGAGAACGGCCACATTCAGGTCAACCTCGTCAAGCGTTGGCTCGACGATTCCCTCCGCGTCGAGACCGAGTCGTCCGTCGCGCCCGACCAATGGCAGCACGTCCTGATGACCTACGACGGCTCGCGCGTCGCCCGGGGGATCGCCATCTACATCAATGGCGTGTCGCAGCCGATCAGGGTCAGCCTCGACGGACTCAACCAGACGTTTCTCAACGACCAGCCGTTGCGGATCGGGTCGACCGGCACGCTGAAACGCATGACCGGCTCAGTTGCCGACGTACGCGTCTACGATCGGGCGCTGTCGTCGCGCGAGGTCCAGATTGTTGGCGTCGGCGATCCCGTGACTGAACTCGCCGCCATACCACCGGAGAGTCGCAGCCCGGTCCAGGCGACCAAACTGCAAGAGTTCTTCCTGACTCAAGTCGCTGCGGGACCCATTCGACAGGCGTATGCCGACCTGCGTTCACGGCAATCTGATGTGAAGGAATTCCAACAGCGCCTGCCGACAACGATGGTTATGGCCGCGCTGCCGCAACCGCGCGACACCCGCGTCCTGCAGCGCGGCGCGTACGACAAACCGGGCGAGCAGGTTGTGCCCGGAATCCCGGAAGTGCTCGGCGGCGCGGCCAGCCGCACAGGAAACACGCGGCTCGACCTCGCCCGCTGGCTCGTCGATCCGGCCAACCCCCTCACGGCCCGCGTCGCCGTCAACCGTTACTGGCAGCGGCTGTTCGGCACGGGGCTGGTCAAGACCAGCGAAGACTTCGGCACGCAGGGGGAGTTGCCGAGCCATCCGGAGCTGCTCGACTGGCTGGCGACGGAGTTCGTACGGACGGGTTGGGACGTGAAGGGGATGCACCGGTTGATCGTCACCAGTGCCACCTATCGCCAGTCATCGCACGTGACGCCCGAGCTGCTCACGGCCGACCCGGAGAACCGCCTGCTCGCGCGCGGACCGCGATTCCGCCTCTCGGCCGAAATGCTCCGCGACCAGGCGCTGGCGGTGAGCGGACTCCTGGCGGAGCGACTCGGAGGACCATCGGTCAAGCCGTATCAGCCGGCCGGTCTGTGGGAGGAAATCGCCACCGACACGCTCTACGAACAGAGCACTGGTCCGGACCTGTATCGCCGCAGCCTGTACACCTACTGGAAGCGCACCGTCGCCAATCCGACGCTGACGCTGTTCGACGCCCCGACGCGCGAGGCGTGCGTCCTCCGCCGCGGACGGACGAATACGCCGCTGCAGGCGCTGACGCTGTTGAATGACGTGACCTTTGTCGAGGCGGCGCGGAAACTGGCGGAAAGGGCCATCCTGGAAGCAGGGCCGACCAGTGAAGATCGCATCGCGCACCTGTTCCAGCTCGCGACGGGCCGCGCGCCGCGTCCCCCCGAAATGTCACTCCTCGCAAGTTCATTCCGATCGCATCGTGACACATACACGTCCGATCGTGAGGCCGCACTCGCTCTGATCGAGGCCGGCGAGTCGAAACCGCACCCTGAACTCGATCCCGTGGCGCTTGCCGCGTTTACGGCTGTCGCGGGAGTCGTGCTGAATCTCGATGAAGCAGTGACCAAGGAGTGAGTCGCGATGTCGCTCGTACATTCGCTGAAACAGGTTTTTGGACTCCCGCCTGGGACCGATCCCTCCCGGCGACTCTCGCTGCAATCCATGTCGTCGTTGATGGGAACGGCCGCGCTGGCGACTCTGATGCGGAATGAGCAGGCGGCTGTCGCTGCCGGCGACGTCCCGGGGTTGCCGCACGTCGCTCCCAACGCCCGCCGCGTCATCTACCTCTTTCAGTCCGGCGCCCCCTCGCAGCTCGACCTGTTCGACTACAAACCGGGCCTCGCCGCGCTGCAGGGGACCGACCTCCCCGACTCCATCCGCCAGGGGCAGCGCCTCACCGGCATGACCGCCGCCCAGGAGCGATTTCCCATCGCCGCCTCAAAGTACAAGTTCGCCCGCCACGGCCAGAGCGGCGCCTGGCTCAGCGAACTGTTGCCCCACACGGCCCAGATCGCCGACGACCTCTGCTTCATCAGGACGCTCCACACCGAGGCGATCAACCACGACCCGGCCGTCACGTTCTTCCAGACGGGAGCACAACTCGCCGGCCGGCCCAGCATTGGGTCATGGCTGGCCTACGGACTCGGGAGCCTGAACGAAAATCTCCCCGCCCACGTCGCCATGATTACCGGCACCGGCGACCAGCCGCTGTACGACCGCCTCTGGGGAAGCGGTTTCCTCCCGTCGCGGTATCAGGGGACAAAACTCCGCTCCGTCGGCGATCCGGTCCCCTTCCTGTCCAACCCGGCCGGCGTCAATCAGTCGACGCGCCGGCGGATGCTCGACGACATCGGAGCGCTCAACCGCATGAAGCTGGAAGAGGCGGGCGACCCGGAAATCGAGACCCGCATCGCCCAGTACGAACTGGCGTTCCGGATGCAGACCTCCGTCCCCGAACTGATCGACATCTCGCAGGAGTCGGAGCAAACGTTCCGCCTGTACGGCGACGACGCCCGCAAGCCCGGCACGTTCGCCTGGCAATGCCTGCTCGCCCGCCGGCTGGCCGAGCGCGGCGTGCGGTTCACGCAGCTCTTCCATCGCGGCTGGGACCAGCACCGCCACCTTCCCAAGGGGATCACCGAACAATGCCAGATCACCGATCGCGCATCAGCGGCACTGGTGATCGACCTCAAACAGCGGGGCCTTCTGGACGACACGCTCGTCGTGTGGGGAGGCGAGTTCGGCCGCACCGTCTACTGCCAGGGGGCGCTCACCCCGGACGACTACGGTCGCGACCACCACCCGCGTTGCTTCACCGCCTGGATGGCCGGCGGCGGAGTAAAGCCCGGCATGACGTACGGTCAGACCGACGACTTCGGCTACAACATCGTCGCCGACCCGGTGCACGTCCACGATTTCCACGCGACGCTCCTGCACCTGCTCGGCATCGACCACGAGCGGCTCACGTTCCGCTTCCAGGGCCGCGACTACCGGCTGACGGACGTCGCGGGCGAGGTTGTCCGCGACGTACTCGCATGAACCACTGATTTCGACGCAAAGCCGCAGGGCCGCAAAGGATCGCAAAGCGGGGCGTTCATGTTCGTCCCAAGCGCTGAGCGTGTGCTGATTTTTGAAGGGACGGGGCAATTTCAACTGAAGTCTGATGTTTGCTTCCTCCTTGATTCCCTTTGCGAATCTCCGCGTCCTGGCGGCATTGCGTCACATCCCAGCATGATCTGAGCCTACGGCGTCGGCATCATCCGCAGGCACACTGGCGACGGCACGTCGATCACCGTATCCGTTGCGCTCAGCCGGCCCGTCTCCGGATCGATGCGAAAGACCACGATCGTGTCCGTCCCCTGGTTCTCCGCGAACAGATAAGTCCCCGTCGGGTCGATCGCGAAGTTGCGCGGGGTCTCGCCCCGTGTCGATTCATGCCCCACGGCCGTCAGCCGGCCGGTGTTCTGGTCGATCGTGAACATCGCGATGCTGTGGTGCCCGCGGTTCGAGCCGTACAGGAACTTGCCCGACGCATGCGCCACGACTTCGGCCGTGCTGAAACCCGGCTGCACCGGGCCAGGCAGCGTCGTAATCGTCTGAATCTCCTGCAGCGTCCCCTGGTCGGCGTCGTAGTCAAACGCTGTGACCGTCAACTGGATTTCGTTAATCACATAGCCGAACTTCCCCGACGGATGAAACGCGAAATGCCGCGGTCCCGCGCCGGGAGCGACCTTTGTGAAGGGGGGATCGTTCGGCGTCAATTTGCCGGAGACGGGATCGAAGCGGTACACGAGTACCTTGTCCAGACCGAGGTCGCCGACCACTGCGAACCGATTGGCGGCATCGAGATTGATCGAGTGGGCGTGCGGTCCCTCCTGCCGCTGCTTGTTGACGCTCGAGCCGGTGTGCTGGATGAACGACACCGCCTCACCCAGGCTGCCGTCGTCCCTGATCGGCAGCGAGCAGACGCTGCCGCTGCCGTAGTTCGCCGCCAGCACGAACTTCCCCCCCTTGTCGACGACGAGATGGCACGTGACGGTCCCTTTGGCTGACTGCTGGTTAAGCAGGGTCAGTTTGCCGCTGTCCTTGTCGATCGCAAACGCGCTGATCGCGCCGGCCTTCTCGCCGCGGAAGTCGCTGACCTCGCTCACGGCGTACAGCCACTTGCCGCCGGGATGAATGGCGACAAACGACGGGTTCTCGGTCTTCCCCGCCAGTTCGGCCTTCGTGGCCGATCCCGTGCCGGCATTGAACTCAAACGTGTAGATCCCCTCGCTCTTGCCGCCGGTGTAGGTGCCGACATAGGCGCGGTACGTGCCGTCGGCCGCAACCGACACTGAGCCGGCAGCAGTGAGGAGTACGAGAATGGCGGTGGCAGCAGAGAGTGGCAGGTGGAAGCGCGGCATGGGTTGGTTTCCTCTGAAGGGATTGTCGAGCGGTGTGCTGAGTGACCCGGACACTTCCAGCGACCGGGTCACTCATCGCAGCGCCCCATCACACGCGATTTCCCGCGCCGTTGCAACCAAGCATGACTCCCGAAAGAATACCTGACCGACGCTCACGAAATTCCCGGACGAAACACCATGAAAATCACCAGCATCACCACCCACCCCGTTCGTATCCCGCTCAAGCCGGAGCGACGGATGATCTCCTCACTCGGCCAGCACATCGTGTCGCAGTACGTGCTCGTCCGCGTCGAAACCGACGCCGACGTGGACGGCGTCGGCGAGGCGACCGTCATGCCCCGCTGGAGCGGCGAGACCGTCTGGAGCGCGCAGACGATTATCGACCATGTCTTCGCTCCGCTGCTGATCGGCGCGGACCCCGCCGATCTCGTAGCCGTCGACCGCGTCATGGACAGCGCCGCCCAGGACAATTGGTTCGCCAAATCCGCGATCGAAATGGCGTGCTGGGACATCATCGGCAAGAACGCCGGCAAGCCGGTGTACGAACTGCTCGGAGGCCCCGTGCGGCCGCTGCCGATCAAGTGCCGGTTCTCAATGGGCGCCTACCCGCCGGAACGCGTGCGGACGACCGTCACAATGCTGATCGAACGCGGTTTCACGACGATCAAGGTCAAGGTCGGCACGAACATCGCCGAAGACGTCGAGCGGGTGCGGATCGTGCGCGAGATCATCGGCCCCGGGCGGGACATCGTGATCGACGCCAACTGCGGCTACTCTCCGGCCGATGCGATCGAGGCCGCCCGCAAGATGGAGCCGTACAAGGTCGGCCTGTTTGAGCAACCGACCCCTCGGCACGATTATGACGGTCTGGCCGATGTCCGCCGCAACGTCGACATGCCGGTCATGGCCGACGACATGGTGTTCGACCTCGGCCAGGCGATTGAATGTCTCCGGCACGACGCGGTGGACGTGATCAGCATCTATCCGGGCAAATGTGCCGGGATCCGCAAGTGCCTGGAGATCGCCTCGCTCGCCGAAGAGCACGGGGTCGCCTGCAGCATCGGGTCGAACCTGGAGTGGGACGTGGCCACGGCCGCCATGTGCCATCTCGTCGTCGGCACGCCGAACATGCTGGTGGAGAGATACCCCGGCGACATCCTCGGTCCGGAGTACCACGAGTTTTCGATCGTAAAAGAACCGCTGCGAATCGAGGGTCCGATTGTCGAAACGCCCGGCCGTCCGGGACTGGGTGTCGAAGTCGACTGGGCCGTCGTCGAAAAGAACCGGATTTGAGTTGATTTGCTCCGGAGGCGCTCAGACCTTGGCCTTCGTCGCCTCCGGCTTGCGCCGCGCCTCAAGCCACGTCCTGGCGACGCCGATCAGCAGCGGGAGTACGCTGATAAGGACGATCGTCACGATGACTCGCTCAAAATTGCGTTCGATCCATGGGATCTGCCCCAACCAATAGCCGGCCGTCGTCATCGACAGGACCCACCCCAGGCCGCCAATGACGTTGTAGACGGCGAACTTGTGATACTCCATCCGCGCGACGCCGGCGACGTACGGCGTAAACGTCCGCACGAACGGCGCGAACCGTGCGAGGATGATCGCCATGGCGCCGTGACGGTCGTAGAAGTCACGTGCCGCCAGCAGGTGCTCCCGCTTGATGAACCGGAAGTGGCCGCGGTCGAACACCTTTTCCGACGTCTTGCGGCCGAAGTAGTAGTTGACGGCATCCCCCACGATCGCCGCCGTGCACAGGCACAGGTTCAGCAGCCAGTAGTTGAACACGTTCTGGCTGGCCAGGAACCCTGCGGCAAACAGCATCGAGTCCCCCGGCAGGAAGAACCCGATCAGCAGTCCGGTCTCGCTGAAGACCACACCGGTGAGCACCAGATAACTGACCCACCACGGGCCGCCCAGATTGACCAGTTGCTTCAGGTTGTCCGGATCAGCCAGCCCGATCAGCCACTTGATCTGTTCGATCACCCACTCGAGGAATGCCACGATCTGTTTCTCCGACGCGTTGGAGGAAAAACGGAAGAACACGAACCGACGATTCTACGCGCTCCGCGCGACCTTTCCCAAGTCCGAAAGCGCCCTTTTTCACAGTCCTTTGCGCCAATGAGGGTCGGGTGTACAGAATTCAGTCTTGCCGGCAGCACGTATTGATTGCGATGGTAAAGTTTCGACCGGCAAAGCTGAATTCTGTACACCCGACCCCAAGCACGACTGACCTGTGCGCCGAACAGACGCCCTGAAACGATCGCCGCGGTTTGTTGCTCTCTCGCAACGCGTCAGTGGACGGGCCCAGCGGACACTGGCAGAATGCACGCGGATCAACCGTAGCCCAGTACCATTCGGAGGCTTTGATGCCGCGCTGTCTGTCGTTTCCTGCCGTATTCCTGCTCCTCGTCGCGCTCGCCGCGTCATTCGTCACTGCGTCCGAACCGATCGACATCGGCTCCCGCCGCGAACTGTTCGTCGACAATTTCCTCGTCGACCACCTTTCCGGTGCCGCCCAACTCCGGCTGCACCGGCCGACGGCGCAGGAAGTCGTCCTCGTCACTGGTGAACCCTGGGAAGGGAACACCTGCGCCTACTACACGATCTTCCAGGACGGCGATCTGTACCGCATGTACTACCGTGGCGCGCATTACGACGAGCAGACGAAGAAGGAGGCTCACCCGGAGGTGACGTGCTACGCCGAGAGCAGGGACGGCATCCGCTGGACCAAGCCGCATCTCGGCCTGTTCGAGTTTGCCGGCTCGAAGGAGAATAACATCGTCTGGAACGGCCCCGGGACGCACAATTTCACGCCGTTCAGGGACGACAACCCGGCGTGTCCTCCCGAATCGCACTACAAGGCACTCGCCGGCGGCCGCAGCGGACTCGTCGCGATCCACTCGCCGGACGGCATCCACTGGTCGCTCATGCGCGAGCAGCCGGTCATCACGAAAGGGGCCTTTGACTCGCAGAACCTCGCCTTCTGGGATGCACACGCCGGCGTCTATCGCGAGTATCACCGGCAGTTCCGCGGCGTGCGGGACATCATGACGGCGACGACGACCGACTTCCTCAGTTGGCCGGACCCGCAGTTCCTCGACTACGGCGAGGCCCCGCTGGAACACCTCTACACAAACGCCATCCGCCCGTACCCCCGCGCGCCGCACATCCTGATCGGGTTCCCGACACGCTTCCAGCCGGCGCACGAGCAGGTGGAGCCGACGTTCATGGCCAGCCGCGATGGCCTGCACTTCCACCGTTGGCCGGAGCCGGTCATTCCGATCACGGCCCCGGAGGACCGCGATGGCAACCGCAGCAATTACATGACCTGGGGGCTCGTCCAGTTGCCGGGGCAGGAGCGGGAGTACTCAGTCTACGCGACGGAGAAGTACTACACCGGCCCGAATAGCCGCGTGCGGCGATTTACGTATCGGGTGGACGGGTTTACGTCGCTCTCCGCGCCGGCGGAGGGGGGTGACCTGGTGACGAAGCCGCTGACGTTCGCGGGGAAAACGCTGGAGTTGAATTACAAGGCAGGCGAGGAGGGGAGTGTACGAGTCGAATTGCAGGACTCGGGCGAGCGAGCAATTGAGGGATTCTCGGCCGACCGTTGCCCGCCGTTGCAGGGGGATGAAATCGCCGCGACGGTATTGTGGGATGGAGCGGAGGTCGGGAACTTGGCAGGGAAGCCGGTAGAGATCCGGTTTGTCGTGAAAAACGCGGACGTCTTTTCGTGGCGATTCGTGAAATGACGTTCGGCGAAGCTCACCGGATATGACGCAGAAACGTGAACATCAACTGGACGATGATTCAGCGAATGATTGGGCGGCGTTCAAAGAGGCAGCCCCGTGGTTTCTCCGCGACGGTGGGGTCGCCGAAGTGACTGGCTGGCGCAAACTGACAGGTCCGCATGAACCACGACAAGACGTGAAGCCGACTCGTGGAAACTCAAAGCAAAACCTGCAAGCGCTCGCCCTGTCGTTTCATCATCGCGCTACTGACGCTGTTCCCCGCCCTCGCGTTCTGCGGGTTGCAACTGTTCGCGACACCCGATCTGGAAACGTGGCTGGCTGCTGAATTCCACGGGATTGCGCGCCCGGATGCTTTCGAAGGCGTCGCAGACATCGCTCCGCTGTTTGCCGTATTGTTTGGGGTCATTTCCCTGCTGGCCGCGGGTCTGGTCGTGTCGCGCAAGGCGTCCTGTTTGCTGATGCTGGCTGCCGGACCGCTCCTGGCCGGACTTGTGTATCTCGTCATGCACGGCGTCACTGATCCAGCCTGGTTCACTCTGCTGGCGCTGCTGGTCATTGGAATGCTGGTCGGTTCGCCCGTCACTGCAGTGTATGTGGCGGTCAGGGCGAAACGGCATCAGGCAAATGCCACCAACTGAGCGGCTCGTGCTGGGGTCGGACGTCCCACTGTGCTGGGGGCGATCTGCCGGGGACGTTAAATTCATGAATGGCGAACTGGTACGGCAGATCGACCCCAGCCACCGACCGTCATCTTCACACGGTCGCAGACGGGCTGCCCCTTATGCCACCGTCACCCCCGGCTCCAGGTACACATCCTGGATCCGGTGCAGCAGCGCCACCCCGTCTGCCAGCGGCCGCTGGAACGCCTTGCGTCCGCTGATCAGGCCCATCCCACCGGCCCGCTTGTTGATCACCGCCGTCCGCACCGCCTGCGCCAGGTCCCCCGCCCCCTTTGACTCGCCGCCGGAGTTGATCAGTCCCACGCGCCCCATGTAGCAGTTGGCCACCTGGTAGCGG
>CAZWGW010000105.1:0-13792 GCA_964633565.1 uncultured Planctomycetaceae bacterium | reverse complement strand
TCGTCCTGGCGCCGGACGGAAAACCGGTCACGGACGCCACCGTCATTCTGCTCGGCGAGTCCGAAAAGCTGACCGTGTTTCAGGTCGCCGGCGAAAATCGAATCCGGGTGGAACCGGAACAGGGGGGACGCCGGTTGGCGACCGATAAGCGCGGCAGATTCGACGTGCCGGCTGAAGTCGAATGGAACCGTCTGGCCGTTGTCTGCGACGCCTGTCCGCTCTGGGTCCTCGAACGGAAACAACTGGCCGACGCTGCTGTCGCCCGTGTCGCACTGCCGGGGACCGGTCACATCAACGCCCTGATCGATCTCCCGTCCAAGCAGCAGAGAGTTGAGCTTTCACTCATTCTCCGATCGATCGACGGACGGACGTGGGACCGCGACGTACTCGTGCGTAACTCGATTGATGTTCCAAACCCGGCAGAGACTTCGATCGGCGGCCTGCCGCCGGGGATTTACGCCATCGAGCGAATCGAGGTTGTGCATTTCGGGACGCATGGCCTGATGCACGACTGCGAGCGGCAGATCGTACACGTGTCGTCCGAAGAGGCCGCGGAGGCCGTGTTCTCGCGCCAATTCGGGATCCCCGTTACAGGCACGGTGACGGGCCTCGACCGCGACGACTTCGGGCACGCGTCACTGGCCGTGCAGTACTGGGGTCCTGCCGAACAGCCACGTCCAGATGGCCGTCGTTCACGGCAGTTGACGCATTTCGACGCCGTCAAACTCGAACGCGACGGCACATTCCGAATCGATCCTCTCCCGCCCGGCGAGTATGCCTTTACAGTGAGCGCGTTTCTCGGCGAGCGGCGGGAAGGCAGTCCCGACCTGCACGGCAGCGTGCTCGTCTCCGTCCCGGTTGCGGGGGAGGTGCTGCCCGTCACGATTGAAGTCTCCGCTGACGCGAAGTACGTACTTCCCCCCTCGCCCGATGATCCCGACCGCATCACGGTTGACCCGAATGCGACGACCCCGGTCGGTCCCGAACGCGAATCGACTGATGCTGCACCGGTCGACGTCACTCCCGCTCAACTCGTCGCCGGCATCGAACAGACGATGCAGCGCTTCACATCCGTGGACTACTCCGCCCGATACAGCGAAGAACGCGACGCCAACGCCTTCCGTAAAGGCGCCGAACCTCTCAAGGTTGCCGGTTCCGGCCAATACACATTCCGCGCCGACGGCCGTCGCTGGTACGCGGATGAACACGGCTTCACCTACCAGATCGGCACGACCGACGTCCGCCCGACACGCGCGATCAGCGGCTTTGATGGCGACGTCCATTACATCCGCGAGGGAGAAATTGTCACTCTTGGCGAAGATCACCTCGCCGTCGAGCGCCGTGCACCGGCCAATGTGTTCTGGGAGATCGGCCGGAACTGGAGTTGGCTCAAGGCCGCCCTCAACGACCCCGGCGCCCGTATCACGGCGCAACCGGTCATCGACGGCCATCCCTGTGTCGCCGTGCACTCCGAATGGTCCCCCGCGTGGGCGCGCGCGACGTACGTCTACGACATCGTGATTTCGCCCGAACAGTCGTACCTTCCCTTGAAGTGTACGATGACAGAAAAGGGCCAGGTGGAAGACAGTTGGCAGATCCTGGAACTGGCCCGGACGCCCGAAGGAGTGTGGTATCCGCGAACAATTCAGATCAGTCATCGGCAAGGGTTCCCGAACTTGAGCCAGGAACTCACTATCAACTCGTTTGCATTGCGGAATGACTTTTCCGATGACGACTTTGCCTATCCGACCCCGGCCGGAGTCGATGTCGTCGATTATCCGCGCGGAACGGTCTACTTCAATGACCCGTGGCACTCAGAGCTCAATCGATGGATGCGCGATCGATACCATTTCCCCTCCCTCTGGATTGAACCGACCGACGACGTCGGCAGCCACTGCGACGGCACAATTCACGGCAATCCAGCCCCCGCCATTGAAGCGACGGCGTGGATCAACGGAAACCCCGGTCCGTGGAACCGTCCCGGGCGGGAATACACGATCCTGTTCTTCTTCGGCGGCCGCCTGATCTCGCCCACGCCCCAATGGATCGTCGGTCTCAAGGCGCTGCAGCAGAAATATGGGGAGGCGGGGGTCGAAATCATCGGCGTGGCGAATTCTTTGGCCGGCAAGGAGGTCCGCCAGACGGTCCGTGAGTTGAACATCGCGTTCCCGGTTGCAATTGCCACTCCGTCGGACCAGGCGGGCAGCTACGGACGCACGCACGATGGCTTTGGACTGCCGTCATACACCGGGGTCTTCGTCATTGATCCGCAAGGGACTGTCCACGTTGTCAATAACCCGCGGCCGGCCGGCGATGCTCAACTTGCCCTGGAACCGTTGATCCAGAAACTGCTCGGACTGCCGCCGGAGGAATTTGCCCGGGATGAGGACGGATTGTCGATTGAGGACTGGCGGGCGACGATCGGCGAATGGCGTCGCCTGCGATCGTCAGCCAGTGCAACCGCACGCATCACCGGCACGGTGCAGTACAATCAACCCGTCACCCGTCTGCCCGATTACACCGGCATTGAAGTCACGCTGACTCCCCACCTCCGCGTCGTTTCCGGACATACCCCCTTTGGTCACATCGTGCACTCTGAGACGGACGAGGCGGTCCGCACGTCGTGCGACCGGGACGGCCATTTTGAGTTCACGAAACGGCGCAAGGGGACTTACACATTGACGGTCAACGTGCCGAACTACGAGAAATACGAGCAGTTGGTGGCCGTGGGCGCGGACGCATCGGAGAGTGCCGTCGACGTCAAGGTCCTGTTAAACCGCAGCGGCAACAAATAGCGCTGCGCACTGAATCTCCCGGATTCAGCCGATCACGGGACGTACAGGAACTCGTTTGCGTTGAGCAGCATCTGGCACAGGTTGGTGAGCGCGGCGTCGGCCGCCTGCTCGGGAATTGTGCCCCCCTGTTGCCGATAGGCGGTGATATGCGCTGCCAGCAAGTCGCGTGAGGCCGCGACTTCATCCGCAGTCGGCGTCCGGCACAACGCCCGCTCAAATGCGACGTCGATTCGCCGCTGTTCGTCGGCGCCCGCCGCTCGTTTCACCTGTCCGGCGAAGTGCTCTGCGGCGGAAAACACAAATAGCCCGTTGAGCAGGGTCAGCGACTGCAGCACGACCGCCGTGTTCATCCGGCGCGTACAGTTGTGGGCCACGACCGGTTGATCGAATACGCTCAATTCCGTGAGTTGATAGTTGCGGCGACAGAACAGGTACAGGCTGCGGCGATACTGCGCTCCGGGAGCGGGCAATTTCGAGGAGTCGATCTCGACGCTTCCATCGGGATTCGGCTTGAGCGGCACGGGAGGTCCTCCCAGCACCGGATCGAGGTCCCCGCTCACCGCCAGGATTGTATCGCGCACTCCCTCAGAATCGAGACGGCGCAGCGGCATCCGCCAGAGGAGAACATTATCGGGATCGACGTCCGGACCAATGGCGTCATCCTCCGGAACGGACGACTGCCGGTAAACGCTCGACGTCACGATCAGCCGTAACAGATGCTTCACGCTCCAGGCACTCTCGACGAACTCGACGGCCAGCCAGTCCAGGAGTTCCGGATGTGACGGGAGGGCCCCCGACGATCCGAAGTTGTCCGGCGTGGCAACAATCCCGCGGCCAAACAGATGCTGCCACACGCGGTTGACGTAGACGCGCGCCGTGAGCGGATGATCGGCGCGCGTCAACCAGCCGGCCAGAGCCGTGCGATAGCCGCTTGTCCCGTCTGCGGCGCCCGGCACCGGCAGTTGAAACGGCTGCGCACCGTCATTGAGGACCGCCGGTACGCCCGCCGTCACTTCCGCGCCCGGCGTCTGATAATCGCCCCGACGGTAGAGATACGCGGGGGGCGGCGGGCCGACGTCCCACAGCGCCTGAATCTTGTCATAGGAGCGCCGTGACGCTTCCAGACCGGCGATTGGTTCGTTCAGCTTTGCCGTTTTCGCACGGGCGTCGTCATCCAGGGCCGCCTCGACCTCGGTCGGAGTCACCTTCAACTGTGGTTCAAATTTCTCCGCCAGGTACTTCTGCACTTCGGAGCGCTGATCGGCGGGCGTCTCCAGCGCGACTCTGGTGTCGGCGCGAATCGCTTCCGGCAGGGCCGCCAGTTTCGATTGGAAAACTGCCTGTTCAAACGGGGTACGGATCGCCGCAATCTGCGCGCGAAGGTCGGCAATCTGTCGATTGACATCGGCGTTGTGCCGGTCGATCACCTGTCTGTCGGATTCGGAAACGTCAACCAGGAACCGCTCCTTCGAGTGTTTCCAGTTCTGCGCGTCATACGCCGGTGTGAAGAACGCCGCCAGCCGGTAGTAGTCCGCCTGTGAGATCGGGTCGAACTTGTGCGAGTGGCATTGCGCGCAGTGCATCGTCAGGCCGAGCAGGTTGCCGGCGACAATCTGCACGGTGTCGTACAGCACCTGGTGGCGTATGTCAGCCGTGTTCAATTCCGGCGCGTATGTCACATCGGCGGCCTGCCGCAGGAAGCCCGTCGCAACCAGACATTCTTCAATCTCCGGCGTGAAGTGGGGCGCGTGCCGCCAGTCGACCAGTTCGTCACCGGCGAGTTGTTCCCGCAGAAACCGGTCGAACGGCTTGTCGGAATTGAGCGATCTGACGACGTAGTCGCGGTAATTCCAGATCCGTTCTCGCTCCTCGATGATGCCCGCATCGTTGTCCGAGCCGATCGTGTCGACATAACCGGCGGCATCCAGCCAGTGCCGGCCCCAGCGCTCGCCGTAGTGTGGCGATGCCAGCAGCCGATCGACGAGCTCCTGGTACGCGCTCGGCGAGGGGTCGCCCAGGAACGCGTCGACTTCGGCGGGCGTCGGCGGCAGGCCGATCAGGTCCGAATAGACGCGGCGTACGAGCATCACCGGGTCGGCTTCGGGCGACAGTGCGAGGCCCTTGTGCTCCAGTGCCTGCAGGACAAACGCGTCGATCGGAGTCCGGATGCGGTCCTGATGTTCGACGCGCGGGATCGGGGATTGAACCGGTGTGCGAAACGCCCACCATGCCCGGCCGTCCGTGGTCATCTCCGGCGATTCTTCGCTGGTCAGGACACTGTCCGAATATGCGGCGGCCGCGCCGTCGTTCAGCCAGGTGCGAATCGTCGCCAGATGGGCTGCGGTTGGTTTGAGCGCTTCACTTGGGGGCGGCATCTCGCCCCGCGTCAGTTTCTGGAACAGCAGGCTTTCCTCAGCCGATCCGGGAACGACCGCAGGGCCGCTGGCACCACCCTTCCGCAGCAACGGCAATGAGCGCATGTCGAGCCCGGCAGAACGCCCTTCCCCCCCGTGACACTTCCAGCAGTAAGCGCGGAGGATCGGAACGATTTCGGACTCGAATATGACAACCGGCCGCGATGCCGATGAGTCCGCGGCGCGCAGCGTCAGCGGATCGAACTGAGCCACAGCAGTGGTGATGGCACACCAGGAGACCCACGCCGCGGCGTGGCCTGCCTGGCGGAACGACGCCTCGATCATTTTGGCGCCAGCCGCTTGGCCTCCGCCATATAGTCGTTCATCTCCGTCCATTTCGAGTTCTTCGGATCGGGTGCTGATTGGAGGATCTGCGAAAGACAGTCCCGATGGCAATACAGCATGAGCTGCATCAGGCGGTCCTTGGAACTCGCCTCGTCGGCAAGTTCCTTTCCGAGCTGCTGGACACGCGGCATCGTCTTGTCCTTGAAACCCGACCACTCCCCGGGAGATTCCTTCAGCCGGTTGGCCTCCTCCCAGATGGCGAGTGTCTCTTCGTAGACTTCCGGAGCGCGGCTGGAACTGAAGGGCGACCCGAAATAGATCAGGTACGCGACGGCACCGAGCACAACCGCCGCCACCAGAGGTTTCCAGTTCTGTCCCAGCCCGCCGCCTCCCTCCAGGGATCCGAACAGTCCTCCCAGCGACCGGAACAGGCCCCCCACCGCGGAACCGATTCCGGCGAACGGATTGCCGATGGCGCGTCGCGGCTTCGGGACGGCAACCGGCACCGGCCGTGCGGGGGCCGCGAATGGCGCGGCCGTCCGGGCGGCCACGGGGGGTGGATAGGGCGCGGGCGGTATCGGCGTCGGACGCGTTGTCGGCGGTGACGCCGGCGCCTGGGGCTCAGGGGTTGGACGGTCGCGCTGCGCAACCTCCGCGTCGGACTGGCGCGCTCGTTCCGGCCTGGCATCCCGGGGAGCGGCCGGGCGGGTCCGATCCGTGTCCCGCCGGCCGGTGGCGCGGCGGGACCGGTCTTTCTGCTTCCGGGACTTCCCTCGTCCCGGCCTGGGCGCTGCCGTCGCCTTGTCGTCTACAAAATCCGCGAAATCAAACTTGTAACCATCCACTTCCTCGTCCTCGGGTGCCGTATCGTCCGTGTCCGCCGCGTCGTCGTCGACCGGCGCCTCCTCTTCCGGAAACAGTCCGACGATGGAATCGGCCGGCACCCACTCCCCACGGCGCCCGTGTCGCAATTGGTCCGTTCGCGACAATTGCCCGTACGCAATCATCGCGTGAACTTCTTCGAACGTCGCCGGCCCGATCTCTTGCCCCAGCACCTTGCAATACCAGACCTTCGTCCCGTCATCGGGTGCCGCAGCCACAGGTCCAGCCGCCGGCGCCAATTCCAACTCGTGCGAGTTCAATAGGTCGTTCAGACCCGAATCGGATTCGCCGGCCGCCGGTGACGCTTCGTCCGGAGGCTCCGGTGAGGCGAACAGGCCCACGATGGAGCCCGCTTCGATCCATTCCCGGTGCGCGTTCAGTCGGACCTGGTCATGCGGAGTCAGGCGACCTGCGGCTGCCAGGGCGGCGAGTTGCTCGAAGGTCATCGGCCCGACTTCCACTCCCATCAGCCGGCAATAGCAATTCGCGCCATGTGCATCTCGGTCAGAGGTTCCTGCCGCAGCGGCCTCGGTGTGCAGCATGCCGAGCAGGTCGCCGGCGTCCGCTGCCTCGGGGAACAAGCCTTCGATCGTCTCGGCACGACGCCAATCCCCATCCGATCCACACCTCACCTCGTCGGTGACGGCGATCGCGCCGTCCGCCGCCAGCGTCCGCAACGTCGACAGGTCGACGGGCCCCATTTCCTGGTCCATGAAACGGTAGTACCACTGCTCCGCCATAGTTGGTCTCGTTTCGCACGCACATGATCCGGAACCGACCGCGCCGATCGGGTCACGGCAGCCAGTCACCCTCTCAGGATAACCCTGCCTGCCGACCGCCGCCAAGCGTAACGCGGTTTGGGCGTCTTCGATCAAACTGACCTGATGCGCGCGACGACGCAATACTCCTGATACAGCAATTCGATCTCATTGCGGTAGATCGACAGAAACGCATCGATCGCCGGTGCCGGGCGGTCGGGGGAGAGCGTCCAGCCGTAATCGTCGGCAATCAGCAGGCCGCCGGGCCTCAGCAGTCGGTGCGTCAACACCAGGTCCTCCAGCACGTCCCGCGCGCGATGCGACCCGTCGATGTAGGCAAAATCGAAGGACCGCGGCGGCAGTGACCGCAACACTTGCCAGGAGGGGGCGTCGCACAACTCGACGCGCGGACGGGCGAACTGCAGCCACGGCCGCAGGTTGACGAGCAGCCGCTCCTCCAGTCCGATGATCCGCCCGTCCGGCAATCGCTTCTCCAGAGGCAGAGACAGTTCATGGCCGCCGAGAAACGGTTCGACGCAGACCAGCCGTGACTCGTCGTGCGTCAGGACGTTTTCGAGGAACCACCGCGCCGACCGGCCTTCCCACGAGCCGACCTCCAATCCTCGGGCCGGCCGGCCCTGCAGTGGCCGAAGATATGGCTCCAGCACCGGCACGTTGTGCGAGAACCAGTCCGGCCAGTCGTACCCCGCCGGCCGCAGGGCGTTGTAGAATGTTGCGGGCGGCCCAAACGCCGTGCGCGACTGCCAATTGCCGCCGAAGCGCTGCACCAGCGCCTCGATCAGCAGCCAGTCCGAATGATACTTGTCCGCGATGAACCGCAGCCCCTTGGTCAGCGGATGACAGCGGACGACGATCTGTCCCACATCGATGCCGCCGCACCGGACCCGGTCGGGCCGCGCTTCGCGGAGCAACGTGCCCTTCTGGTCCTGCTGGCCGAAGACGTACAGCGGCAGGCCGGGCGACGCCTGCAACTGATCGGTTAACGCCGCGTCAAACGCCGGATGGACCGTGTTGTCGTCGTCGAGAAAGACCGTCAACCCCTGTCGAATGCGGTCGAGCGCCGCGTTCCGCTGTCGGCCGCCGGCGCAGTCCTTGCGCGCGACCGCTCCCCACCAGTAGCAGTCCAGTCCGGCGCTCCGCCGGGCAGACGTCCGCGTCCCATCCGCGACGCAGTACCACCGCACCCGGAACGACGGCAGCCGCGTCGCCAGGTGCCGCGCCAGGATCGGCAGGTTCTCCGGCCGAGAAACGGCGGTGACGACATTGAGCAGCGGTTTCATGGGTCGGCCCTGTGATTTCTCCGATTCGGCTCCCCGAACTGCGATGCTGCATGATTCCACAGGTGTCGCAGTTCCTGCAACCCCGCACTCACCCCCTGCCCTCAACTCCCGGCCCTTGACCCTTGACTCTCGGCTGCTTCTGTGTATTTTAGTCCACTATGGCAGCTGCGGCGACCGCAATCCGTCCTCCCGGCGCCGACGTGCTCACGAAACGGCTCGTCGTGCTGGCGAATTCCATCCGCCACGCCCCCTGCCGCTGCGTCGCGGGGCGCGAGGTGCGCTCGGATTGTCAGCCCGTGCAGTTCGGGGGCTGGGTGCGGCCGATCAGCGACCACGGCGACGGCGAACTGTACGAGCAGGAGATTCGTCTCGACGACAAGTCGCAACCGCGTCTGCTCGACGTGATCGACGTCGACCTCAGCGGTCCCCGGGCCAGCCACGTCCAGCCGGACAACTGGCTCCTCGCCCGGCGACAAACGTGGCGCAAGGTGGGGCGCATGGCCCGCTCTCATCTGGCACTGCTGGTCGAGGAGCCTGCCACGCTCTGGCACCTGCGCGGGCGGCGCAGCGACCGGCTCTCGGCGGCGGACGCGGCGCGCATGACAATCGAACAGTCGCTGTATCTGATCCGCCCGCAAGAGCTTCGCGTCCGACTGTGGACCGAGCCGCGGCCGGAAACTCAATCGCAGAAGCACTATCGCCGGGCGGTATTCCGTTACCACGGAGTGGAGTACAATCTGTCGCTCACCGATCCGATCGTGAACGCGCGGTTCGATCCGCATCTGCCCGCGGCGGGCGAGCCGCCGCGCGAAGAGCGGCTTCCCTGCGGCGACGAGTGCCTGCTCTGCGTCAGCCTGGCGCGCGAGTACCAGGGGTGGCACCACAAGGTCGTCGCAACAGTCGTGGAGTTGTGATGAAGCAGGAGCGAGGAGCCGGGTTTCAGGAGCCAGGGACTACGATGGAGCAGGCGCTGTACACGATCGGCCACTCGAATCACGAACTGCCGCAGTTCATCGGGCTGCTCCGGCAGCACAGCATTACTGTCGTTGTCGACGTGCGCTCGTCCCCCTACAGCGCGCATAACCCGCAATACAATCGGGAGACCCTGCACGCGCACCTGCAGGCCGTCGCGATCGGCTACATCTTCCTGGGGTCCGAACTTGGAGCGCGACGGAGCGAGCCGGAGTGCTACGATGACGATGGCCGCGTGCATTACGACCGCGTCGCACAAACCGCCGCCTTCCGCGCGGGACTGGAGCGGTTGGCAGCCCTGCTGCGCGAGCGGCGAGTGGCATTGATGTGCGCTGAGAAAGACCCCCTCACGTGCCACCGCGCGATTCTGATCTGCCGCGCCCTGCGCGGGGCCGTGGCGGACTTCCGCCACATCCGCGAGGACGGCTCGATCGAGACGCACGATGCCGCCGAGTCGCGGCTCCTGGCGCTATGTAAGCTCCCCGAGCGGGACCTGTTTCACACGCGGGACGAACTGCTCGCCGACGCCTACGAGCGACAGGCGCGCCGCATTGCATACGTCGCTGACGAACCGGATGCCGTCAGCGTCTCGTGACAACACCGATCACGGCCGACACGGCCGTGGCACACGCACCGGGGGCGCCGATCAACCATGCCGCTCCGATTGTTCACCATCGGCTTCACGCGGAAATCGGCGGAGCAGTTCTTCACGCTGCTGCAGCGGGCCGGAGTGCGACGCGTTGTGGACGTGCGGCTCAACAACGTCTCGCAACTGGCAGGGTTCTCCAAGCGGGATGACCTGCGCTACTTTCTGCAGTCGATTGGAGGAATTGATTACACCCATCGCCCGGACCTGGCGCCGACGCAGGAAATGCTTGACGCCTACAAGAAGCAGTCAGGAGACTGGACCGGGTACGAGCGCCGGTTCCTGGACCTGCTGGAGGAGCGGCGGGTTGAAATGACCGCGTTGGAGCAACTCCACGACGGCGACTGCTTCCTCTGCAGCGAACACAAGCCGGACTGCTGTCACCGCCGGCTGGTGTGCGAATTCCTGGCGGCGCACGGCGTTGACCTGGAAGTCACGCACCTGCTGTAGGCGCACGCTCGCCGATTAACTACTCCGCGGCGCAAGAAAAGAGGACACCCCTCTGGGCGGGAGGGGTGCCCCGCAAAGGGCCACGTAGCCGTGGCGGACCATCACTGACTTCGTGTCCGGGATGGATGCTTACTTCTTTTCGGCCTTCGCGACCTCAAAACCCTTGCCGAACGGCGTGTCCGCGAACACCAGATCCACCTGTGCATCGCCGCTGGCACCGGCCGCCTTGCCTTTGCAATTGCCGCAGCAGAACGAGACCTTGACGCCGGCAATCTCGACCGTCTGTTCGGGATTCAGCTTGTTGCCGGTCAACGGGCACTTGACCTCTTTGGCCTGGCCGGTCGAAACGAGCTGCGCATTCGCCTTGGAGGCGAATTTTGCGGTGTCTTTCTTGAACGCCGCCGGGCAGTTCTCACAGCAGAAATAGACCTTGGCCCCCTTGTAGTCGACAGCGGAGGTCTTCACGGCGTCTTTGCCGGAGACCGGGCACTTGGCCGAAAACTTCTCCTCCTTCTTCTCGTCCGCGGCGAAGACCGTCAGCGCGAGCACCGCAACAGCACACAGACCGATGCATACGTTCCTCATCGCCATGACTCCTTATCTGATTTTGTCGAACCCGGTGACTCTTGTGGACAAGACACGCGATTGCTGAAGAGCGCGCCCAACAATCACCCATCAGCGCCTGCTTACGTTATCCATGTCGCCGCGCGATTGCAACCGTCCCGCACACTTTTCCGGGAAATCCCGGCCGGGTAGGATGGCCGGCCCCCGCATCGTGCGGGCTCACGCCAAACGGCGGATTCTCGCGGCTGCAGATCGCGCAACCTGCGATGTTCCGCGGAGTTTTGACCATTCCCCCAGTTGTGGAGCAACACGCCGATGCGACTGATGATCCTCCCCAGCTTTCTCCTGACCGGTTGGCTCTGGCTGCCTCCGGCCGCCGATGCTGACGACAACACCCTGACCGACGCTGAGCAGCGTGCCGGCTGGAAACTCCTGTTTGATGGCCAATCGAAGGACGGTTGGCGGAACTACAAACGGGACAAGATCAGCGACGGCTGGGTCGTTGAGGACGGCGCGCTGGTCCGTGCGAAAGGAGGCGCGGGGGACATCGTCACTGTCGGTGAGTACGACAACTTTGAACTTTCAATCGAGTTCAAGATTTCTCCCGAGGGGAACAGCGGGATCATGTACCACGTCACGGAGGACTACGACGCCCCGTGGCACACAGGCCCCGAAATCCAGGTCCAGGACAACGTCAAGGGTCACGACCCGCAGAAGGCCGGCTGGCTGTACCAGCTCTACCAGCCCAATCCCGACCCCTGGTCCGGCAAGATCGCCGATGCCACCCGACCGGTCGGTGAATGGAACCAGGTCCAGGTGCGGATCACGAAGGCGGATTGCGAGATCAACGTCAACGGCTATCGGTATGCTCAGTTCAAGATGGGGAGCGACGACTGGAACCGCCGCGTCGCCAAAAGCAAGTTCGCGGAATACAAGGATTTCGGCAAGACCGGGAAAGGACACATCTGCCTGCAGGACCACGGCAACCGGGTGGCCTACCGCAACATCAAGATCCGCGAACTGCCGCCCGACGGTTCCGTGCCAAACCCGGTCGACGGCAAACTCGCCGTCAAGCCGCAGCTCGCGTTTCCGAACATCCAGTGGGCTGGTTGGGAACCGGTGAACGATCGCGGCATCGCGCGGGCGTTTCGCCCGATCATCGTGACGCATGCCGGCGACGGCTCGAACCGCTTGTTTGTCGCGGACCAGTGGGGGGTGATCTACGTCTTCGACAACGAACCTTCCGTCAAGTCGTCCAAGGTCTTTCTGGATCTCCGCGACCGCGTGATGTACAAGGACAACGAGAACGAAGAGGGCCTGCTCGGGCTGGCGTTCCACCCGAAGTACAAGAAGAACGGCCAGTTCTTCCTGTACTACACGACGCGCGACGCACCGCACACGTCGGTCATCTCGAGGTTCAAGATATCGGCCGGGGATGCGGACCAGGCCGATCCCTCTTCGGAAGAGGAGCTGCTCCGCATCCCGCAGCCGTACTGGAACCACAACGGCGGCACGATCTGCTTCGGGCCGGACGGCTATCTCTACATCGGCCTCGGTGACGGCGGCAGCGCCAACGACCCGCACGGCAACGGCCAGAACCTGGGTACGCTGCTCGGCAAGATCCTGCGGATCGACGTCGACCACAAGGACGAGGGGAAGGCGTACGCGTCCCCCAAGGATAACCCCTACATCGGTCGCGACGACGCCCTGCCGGAGATCTATGCTTCCGGTCTGCGCAACGTCTGGCGGATCGCGTTCGACCGCGAGACCGGCATGCTCTGGGCCGGCGACGTCGGCCAGAACCTGTGGGAAGAGATCGACCTGATCGTCAAAGGGGGGAACTACGGCTGGAGCGTCCGCGAGTCGGCGCACCCGTTCGGACCCAACGGCAGCGGCCCGCGCGCCGATCTGATCGATCCGATCTGGGAATACGACCACCAGGTCGGAAAATCGATCACCGGCGGGTTCGTGTACCGTGGAAAGAAGGTGCCGGAACTGCAGGGGAAGTATCTCTACGCCGACTACGTCTCCGGAAAAATCTGGGCGCTGAAGTACGACGAGGCGGCGCAAAAGGTCGTCTCCAACGAAGAGATCCCCGCCGTGAGCGGTGTGGCCATCATTTCGTTCGGTGAGGACGAAGCGGGTGAGGCGTACTTCTCGGCGGTTTCGCCGACGGGACAGGGAGTCTACACGTTCGCGAGCGAGTAGCGACGCGATCGCACAGTCAAACCGCAGCCCGCGCCCGGGAGGAACGACGTCCGGGGCGCGATGCGTGCGGCCCCCCAATCTGCCCGCAGCCGGCCAAGGTCGGTTCTCTCATGCTCACGTCGCGCGAAACTCATCCCACGGCACGCCCTGTTGCGCAAGTTTGCTGCGCAATGTCGTGCGAGACATCCCGAGCAACTGGCTGGCTTGAACCTGATTGCCCCGCACATAGTCGAGCGCTTCCCGCAGGATAATCCGATCGACAACCGCCAGGGCGCGACGATAGACATCTGCCTGACCGGAGGCCAGCATTTCGCGCACCAGACATGTCAGGTTGGGATCGCCGGCTGCCGGTGATGAATCCGTGCCCGCTTGGCGCGACGCCCCGACGAGACAACTCTCCGGGAGTGCGTCCGGCAGGATGCTCTCGCCCTGTGAATGCACGATCGCGTAGCGGACAGCACTTTGAAGTTCACGTACGTTGCCAGGCCAGGTGTGCCGGGCCAGTGCAGCCATCGTC
>CAZWGW010000104.1:0-13838 GCA_964633565.1 uncultured Planctomycetaceae bacterium | reverse complement strand
CACGTCCGGTAGGGGATCTGCTTCGTGCAGGTCTCATTGACCCAGCGGCAGGTGCGGATCGGGACTTTGTCGCAGACGACTTCGGGCACCACGCGGCAGACCTGCACCGGCACCGTCTCACAGACGGTCTCCGGCACATGGCGGCAGACCGTCACGGGGCAGTTTTGACGCACGACTTCCGGACAGTAGGTCGTCACTGGCACCTGGCACTCCACCACCTGCGGGCACCACGTGCGGCGGCAGGTCGTGAAGCCGGGGCACTGCACCATGCACCACTGCGGACGGCCGCAGGGGTCGCACGTCATGCGCGGCACGACCGGGCCGGGATGATACACCTGCTGGGTCACCCACTGGCCGGTGAGCCGCCGCACCGGGCGATACGTCGTCACGGGGCGCATCACGGTGTAGCAGCGTTCCTGGTTGATCGTCTCGGTCACCTGTCGCATCACGGTCCGCGAGTATTGCCGCTCGACCGTTTCGGTCACCGGGCGGTAAACGGTGCGGCGGACTTCCCGCTCGCAGGTTTCCCAGACGGGACGCGCGACCTGATAGCTGCACTCCCGGTACGCGGTTTCCCACACCGGCCGCTGCACGGTGTATTGCTGTTCCTGGAAGGCCGTCTCGACGACCTGCCGCTGCACCTGGTACTCGACTTCGCGCTCGGCCGTCTCGACGACCGTGCGGTAGCAGGTCTGTTCGACGTCCTCGCAGACGGTGTCGTAGACGGTCCGTTCGCAGGTGACCTGCTCCGGCTCCCAGACGGTCTCGTAGACGGTGCCGACGCGGGTCTCGCGCTCGATGCGGCACGCGGTGTAACACGACGACGGCGCACAACTGGCGACGGGACAGCAACTGTAGCCGGCCGCGCCGCAGCACCAGCCGGCCTCAGTCCGAGTGGCGGCGCCCGTCAGCGCCAACCACGCGACGGCACAAAAGAGTGTGAAGGGTCTCATCTTGGCGTCTCCTCGATTCTCACTCACGGCAGTCCATCGATGGTGGTATGCGTCGCCCCCACAACTGCTGCGACTCTCCATGCTGTCACAGCCGGCATACGCAGGCAAATTCAAACGGGGCCGATTCCGCTCAGATCGCCGAATCCAGATGCGATGATGCGTGTTCTTCCACAAGCATAGCGCCGGCGGTCTGGGACCTTTAAGGAAAATCGACGTGACGTGCGAATTCATGAGCAACCGATGGGCCGCAGCGCTGCAAATCCGGCAAGGTTTACCACGACGAATGCGGCGCATCTGATGCGTGCTCGCGGGGCCGGCGCATGTCGTGATGTGGCAATCAGAACGAACGCATCACGCGACGATTGCGCGTGACGCCCGGCGTGCGCCGGGCGCCCGACTTGATGGTGAGACCGGCTGTGCGGTTGGTATGGTGTGTGCGGCAGGGCGCTCAAAGTATTCCGGTCACTCCGTGACCGGGACCCCGTCGCATGCAGAGCGATCCGCTTTCAGCCGTCAGCGTTCAACCAATGAAGCACCGCCATGCCGATCCCGCCAGAGACCGCGTTCGCTTCAATTCAGACACTGAGACAGATCCTGCGCGCGGGAGAAGTCACGTCGCGGGCGCTGACGGAGTTCTTTCTCGAGCGGTGCGAACGGATCGGACCGAAGCATAACGCCGTCGTCACGCTGACGCGCGAGTCGGCGCTGATCGAGGCGGACCGCGCGGATGAAGAACTCTCTGCGGGACAGGCGCGCGGGCCGCTGCACGGGATTCCGTACGGCGCGAAAGACCTGCTGGCGACGCGCGGCTCTCCGACGACGTGGGGCGCTGCGCCGTTCCGGGAACGCGTAATTGACGAGGACGCGACCGTCATCCGCCGGCTGCGCGCCGCCGGCGCAGTGCTCGTCGCGAAGCTGTCGATGGTCGAGATTGCCGGCGGCCTGGGTTACATGCAGGCGAACGCGGCGTTCAACGGACCGGGACTGAATCCGTGGGATGCGACGCGCTGGAGCGGCGGGTCGTCGAGCGGGCCGGGTTCGGCGGTTGGGGCGGGAATCGTGCCGTTCGCGATCGGCTCCGAGACGTGGGGTTCGATCATGACGCCGGCCTGCTATTGCGGCATCAGCGGATTGCGGCCGACGTATGGCCGCGTGAGCCGGCACGGCGCGATGGCCCTGTCGTGGACGATGGACAAGCTCGGCCCGATGTGCCGCACGGCCGACGACTGCGGCCTGGTTCTCGCCGCGATTGCGGGGAAAGACGAAGCCGACCCGTCGTGCGTCGACCGGCCATACGTCTATCCCGAGGCCGAGCCGCCGCGGCCGCCGTTCAGGCTGGCGACACTCAAGGGGGCGGGGGAGAACATCCAGCCGGAAGTCGCCGCGAACTATGAGGCGTCGCTCGCGCTGCTGCGCGACTTCGCGACACTGGAGGAGATCGAACTGCCGGACCTGCCGTACAATCTGGTGCCGGACGTGATCATCTCGTGCGAGGCGGCGGCGGCATTCGAAGAGCTGGTGACGTCGGGAAAGATCTGGGAGATGACGGCCCCGGAGGACCGCTGGCGGATTCACTCCGACCTGGCGATCCCGGCCACGTCGTACATCAATGCGCTGCGGCTGCGGGGGAAGATCCAGCGGGCGCTGGACGACGTGCTGGCGAAGTATGACGCGATCGTGACGCCGACGCTGAGCACGGTGGCGGGGCCCATCGACGTGCCGTTCGGCCAGTGGTCGAAGGGCTTCTCGTCGACGAGCATCGGAGGCGCGGGGAATGCGGCGGGGATTCCGGCGATTTCAATTCCGAACGGCTTCGGCGAAGGGGGCTTGCCGACGGGCCTGCAGATTGTGGGCCGGGCGTTCGACGAGAATCGCGTGCTGGCAATTGCGGCAGACGTGCAGCGAAGGACGGAATGGCACGAGCGGCGGCCCCGGGTGGAATGACGTACCCGCTCGAATCGCCCGGTACAGTGAATTCTGCTGCGATCGCCGCAATTCCCGTGGATTCCCGCTACGATTCAACGTATGCACTCCAGGAGTGTGGCCCCGGCGCCACTCAATGTGCGCGCGGGCCCGATCGGACGCCAACCCCGCGTCCGGCCCTTTCTCCACAACACCGGGAGACGCGACACATGCAGCGCCTCGTCCGTTCCACGTTGTGTACGGTGCTGATCTTCTCCTCCGCTGCAATCGCCCGCGGCGAAATCCACCTTGGTCCCTCCGACGGACACCTCGCCGTCCAGACCGAAGCCGGAGGCGAATGGCGCGTGTTGCATCCGGGGGATGCGGTCCCCACCGCCACCGTCCGCACGTCGCCGGCCGGCGTCACTCGCCTGCAGCTCCGCGGCGGTGAGGCCGCCGTCGCTCCGGAGACGACCCTGCAACTCGACGAGTCCAATCGCCGCGTCACACTCGAACGCGGTCGTCTCCTCTTCACCCTCCGCGACGGCGTCGCGTGGACCGTCCACCTGCCGGGCGCTGCCGCAACCTGCCCGGCCGGCACGGAACTCGACGTCGCCGTCGACCCCCTGCGCTGGAACCTCAACGTCCTCCTCGGCGAAACCGAACTGCAGCGCGAAGGACACGATCCCCGGCGCATCGCCGGGCCGACGTCGTGCGTACTCTCCGATGGCGCTGTCGCCGTCACCCCGCATCCGGAGGAGGATTGGCGGAAAACAGTCACGGCCTGGTCGGAACTCCGTCCCCGACAGGGACCCGGACAGCTCATCGCGAAGGACGCTCAATCCGACAGCCCCGTGCGCCTCGAAATCGCCCGCTATCACGTCAACGTCGTCCTGCAGCCACCCGTCGCGCTCGTGCAGATCGATCAGTCGTTCTACAACCCGTACGCCCGGCAGGAAGAAGGGACGTTTGTCTTCAACCTCCCCCCCGGCGCTTCGGTCAGCCGGTTCGCCATGTACGTCACGCACGAAGAACTCGTCGAGGGGGAACTGATCGACCGCAAACGGGCCGACCAGATCTATATGAGCATCGTCCACCGCAGGCGCGATCCGGCCATCCTCGAACAGATCGGTCAGAGCCTGTTCCGCATGCGGGTCTTCCCGATCTTCGCCCGCGACACCAAGCGCATCCTGCTCGACTACACCGTGCCGCTGAAATCCGACGACGGCCGCTACCGCTTCGACTTGCCGCTGATGTCGGACCTCAAGCCGATCTGGGACTTCAAGCTCGCCGGAACGGTCCTGCCCCCCTCCGACGCCGCCACCGTCACGTCCCCCACGCACCCGGAACTGAAACTCACTCCCGCCGCCGACGGCCGCGTCACGTTCGAGTGGAAAGGGGAATCGGTCCAGCCGCCGCCAGCTTTCTCCCTCAACTATCGCGAGCCGGAGAACGCCCCGGTCCGCGTCCGCAGCTACACCACGGCCGACAGCCGGCTCGTCACCGAAAGCTGGCGGCACTTCATCGTCACCGTGCCGGCCCACGAACAGGGGAGCACGCGTCCTCCCGCCCCGCCCGTCGACGTACACATTCTGGCCGACACGTCCGGCAGCATGCGGAACCTCGCCCTGCAGCGGCTGGCCGTCCGCACGATCGCCGACAATCTGCGCGACGGCGACCGCCTGCGCATCGGCTGCGTTGACGTCGCCTGCCGCCCGCTCACTGCGGACTGGGTCGCCCCCCGCTCCGAGGGGGTGACCGCTGCGCTGGCGGCACTCGACCAGGAATTCGCCCTGGGAGCGTCGCAACTCTGGTCGGCGCTGCACACCGCGGCCGCTCCGTTTGCCGACTCGCCGCCAGACCGGCGGCGCGTCATTGTCTACATCGGCGATGGCGTCACGACCGATCGACCGGCTGATGCAGAATCGGCCGCCTCGTTCCTGCCGCAGGGGGTCACCTTCGTGGCGGTCCAGTTGGGGGACGACACTCCGGGACGCCAGATTCTGGACGAAGCCGCGCGGCGCACCGGCGGCCGAGTGTTCAACGTGCTCCGCGACCCGCGCGAGTTGCGCGGCCTGTTCGGCTGGGCGCTCTCCGGCCTGCCCGACCCGCGGCGGATCACGTCCCTCGCGATGACCGGCGCCGATGATCTGGAAGTCTTCAGCCCCGAATCGTGGCCCTGGGGCGAAGACCTGCTGCTGTTCGGCCGCTGCCGCCCGAGCCAGACGCTCGATCTGGCGTTTAAGCTGGCGGATGAAGAGCGGCCGCGCGTGTTCGCGCTGGCAGGCGCCAACGTCCACCAGCCGGACGACGTCTTCACCGGCCGGCTCTGGGCGCAGAAGAAAATGGAGCAGTTGCTCACGGCGGAGCGCCCGAACATTGATTCCGTCCGCAACGAGATCGTCCAGCTCTCCCAGGAATGGAGCCTGATGTCCCCCTACACGGCCTTCCTCGTGCTGGAGAGCGAGGCGGACTACCAGCGCTGGGGCATCAACCGGGCGCTGCGGCATCGCTACTGGAAACCGGCCGAGGCCCTCACCGCCCTGCCGCTGCCGGCGGACGAACGTCTCCCACTTCCCCCCGTCGCCGGTGCGCCGCAGACGCCGGCTGACGACGAGGCGACGCGCGACAAACCAATGACGAAGGAGCGCTTCGATTCGCACGTCACGGCCGCCCGCGCGGCGCTGCAGCGCGGCGAGCCGGGCCTCACGCTCATGTACCTGCAGCGGATCGAGCCGTACGCGGGCCAGTTCGGCGCGGAGGGGCTGGTCGAACTGTCGCAGCAGGCGCTGCGCGCGCTGGCCGAACTCAACTACCTGGAGAGTCTCGGCCCGCACCGGAGCCTGTTCGACCGCCGCGCCGTGGCCGACGCGCCGGCCGGCGATCCGCTGCTGTTCTCGCTGTCGTTCGGCGGCATGAGCCCCGAGTTCCTCGATCACTATCCGCACGCGCTGCAGATGGCCCGGCGCGTCACGCCCCCCCGCTACAAGATGAGCCTTGCCGAATTCGCGGAACTCGTGCGGCAGGAGGCGGGAATCAACGTGCTGCTCGACGAACAGACCCTCTCGGACGCCGGCGTCAATGTGAAGAGAGATCAGATCGACCTCACCGGCATCCGCGAGATCTCGCTCCGCAATCTGCTCGACGTTGCGTTCGACAACGTTGGCGGCGTTGAACTCGACTACACGCTCGACCAGCACCTGCTGACGATCATGACCAGGGAGAAGGCGGAGGAAGCGCTGGACACGATCATCTATCCCGTCGTCGACCTCGTCCGGACCGACGTCCTCCCGTCTCCATCCCGTTTGTGCGACCCGATCCGCGAGATGGATCGTGCAATGCGCCACCGCATCGAAGCGCGCCTGAAACAGCCGGTCACGGTGGCGTTTCACAATACGCCGCTCAGCGAAGTCGCCGCGTACTTTCGCGCGGCCCTCGATGCCAACGTGCGGCTGGACGTGGAGACGCTTGATGACGCCGGAATTGGAGTCGATCACCCCGTTTCGCTCTCGATGAGAGACGTCCCCGCGGAGAAGGTGCTGGAGACGCTGCTGCAGGACGTCGGCGGCGTGGAACTCGATTACACAAACGACCACGAAGTCTTCACGATTACCACGAAGGAAAAGGCCGACGAGTCGCTACAGACGCGCCTCTATTCGATGGCCGGAATCGTCTACGAGATCCCGGAGGAACTGCTCCCCCCGCGGGACCGCTTCGGCGCTGACGGTGGATTCGGCGGCGGTGGCGGCGCGTTCGGCGCAGGGGGATTTGGCGGCGGCGGATTTGGAGGCGGTGGGTTCGGCGGTGGTGGATTCGGTGGTGGTGGATTCGGTGGTGGTGGCTTCGGCGGCGGTGGATTTGGAGGCGGTGGGTTCGGCGGCGGCGGTATCGGCGGCAGCAGCAGCACCACTGGCGTCTCCGGCGCGGCCTCCGATGCCGGCCTGTCTGTCATCGCCCCTCCGGCAACCACCGGCGACGACGAACCGTCGACACCGGTTGACGACACCGAGACCGAATTCTGGCCGGACGCCAGCGCGCCTCCCGGTCCGGGTGCGGCCGGAGCAGACTTTGACGGCGCCATCGAACTGCTTCAGAACGAAACCGAAGGACCCTGGCAGGACCTCGACGGCATCGGCGGCACGATGGATCAATATCCGCCGTCGCTGTCGATGGTCGTCCGCCAGACCGACCGCGTCCACCGGCAGGTCGAAGACATGCTCAACCGTCTCCGCCAGCTCCCTCCCGCCGGCGCCATGATCCGCCGCGCGCGTGTTCCCCGCATCACCGCCAGTGACCCCGCCGGCTGGGAGACCGACTTCCTGACGGAATTGATCCAGAACCAGACCGAAGGGCCCTGGCAGGACCTCGACGGCATCGGCGGCACGATCGACCCGCACCTCCCCTCGATGTCACTCATCATCCGCCAGACCCGGAACGTCCATGACGAGATCTTCGCCCTCCTCACCGAACTCCGCCGTTCGCGCTATGTCGCCGCGAGCATCTCCGACACCGAACGGATTCCCCCCACGAGCGAACTGTCGCTGTTCCGCGACCGCCTCGGCGTCACCGATCTTCCCACCACCCCGCGGCGCGACGGACTCCCCCCACCGCAGCCCGACGAGCTGCGCCTGCTGGAAGACGCCCGTGCCGAACTCGCCGGCCGCCAGGTCTGGCGGCGCATCGCGCCGGACGGCAAGACGGCCACCGTCGCCTGCACCGGCTCCGACTGGCACTTCGAATTGCAACTCCCCGGCCGCATCCTCCGCGCCGAAGAGGACCGCGCCGCCATCGCCTACCCCGGCCTGATGCTCGTGGAACTCGGCCCCTGGGGTGAAGCCGTGCGCCGCCTCGCCGACGCCCGCCTCCCCTGGCTGCCGCACCGCTCCAGCAAAGACCTCGCCCGGCTGTTCGTCGTCACACCCGAATCGGCCGACGACGCACAGTTCACGCTCCGGCTCACGCAGCCCGACCTGCGCGAGGCATATTTCCTCGCGTCGTATTCCCGCGCCAACAAGTTGCTCCTTTCGTGGGAGGCGCACCTCGGCGGCGCGCTCCGCTACCGCCTGCGCTGCGAACACGCGACGCCCAGCGGCACACCCGTCGTCACCCGCGTCACGGCCGAAGACGCTGCCGGCGCCGTCATCGAACGCTGGGAACTTGAATCGGCCGATCGGTCAGCCGACGCCCCCGCGCTCACCACCGGTTGCGACGGCTATGTCATCGACGATCCCGACGATCCGACCGGCCTCTATCGCCAGGCCCGCGCCGCCGTCGCCGCCTACAGGTACGAGGACGCCCGCCGCCTGCTCGGCGACGCCCTCATCAAGCACCCCCGGCAGCCGCTGCTCAACCTGCTGCTGGCGTGGATCGACGAGTTCGGCGGCAACCCGCAGGCTGCGCGCCTGGAGCAGGAGGCCGCCCTCCGCGATGTCGTCCGCAGCGGCGCGGCTGACCTCGTGCGACTGGTGACGCGGCTCAACTTCCCGGGCTTCACCGACCGGCAGCTCTATTTCCTGCTGCTGGAACAGCCGGCCGACCGCCGCACGGCCGACAACTTTGTCCAGCTCGCCGAGATGGCCGGCGCGCTCGACCGCCACGACGAGCGGCTGCAGCATCTCGCTGCCGCCCTGCAGCTCACCCCCGCCTCCGAGCGCGACAAACTCCTGGACCGCGCGCTCGAGCGGACTGATGCGCTCCTCCGACTGCATCGCGTGGATGACGCCACCCAGGCCGCCGATGCCGTCCTCGCCGCGCACGGCACGACGCCCGAAGTACTCGCCCGTCTCGGTGAAGTCTTTTCCGGCGGCGGCCGGCCGGAACAGGGGAGCGACTTCTTCGCGCGGGCGCTGGGGACGGAGGGCCTCTCGGCCATCGACCGTCAGCGACTGCTCACGCGGCAGTCGCGCTGGCAGACCGGCGAGGCTCGGTGGCGCGCCCTGCTGCAGGCGGCGGAATTGGCAGGACTGAAAACGCGCACGGGGCTGGCCCTGGCCGATCTCGTGCTGCGCGAGATGCGCAACCCCACCGACGCCACTGTCGCCGGACGGCTGGCAGACGAGTTTGGCGACGTCACCTTCCGCACCCAACTCAAGCTCCGCGAGGCCGAACTGACCGCAAACCGCGCTTCGGCGGCCGACATTGCCCTCACGCTGCACGACGCCGGCCAGCTTTCGGCCGACCGTTTTGAGTGGATGATCGAAAAGGCCTCGCTCGGCGGGCGGTACGCCGATGTCGTGCGGCTGCTGGAAGTGCGGTTGCGCTCCGGCGTGCGGCTGAGCGACGCACTGCGTCAGCGGCTGATCCGGGCCTACGTCTGGCTGGGGCGCACCGACGACGCCCGGCGTGCTTCGAGCGACGAACGGGAGGAGCCGTTCCGGTCGAACCCGCCGCCGCAGGCGGCGGCGACGGGGAATGGACCGGTGTTCGGCGGCAGCGGGTTTTTCTGAGAGAAAGGAACCGGGGCGCGGCAGCACGCGTCTGATTCGAATACGATTGCCGATCAAACGGGGAGCCGGAACAGATGCGGCACTTGCTCTGCTGCTCGGGGGCGTTGATCGGCGCGCTGTTGCTCGTCACTGGTCAGTCGTCGTTCGTGCTGGCGCAGCCAGCATCAGCGCCGGGCACGACGGAGCCACAGGGGCCGGGGCAGCTGATCGTGGCCGACCCGCAGACTGGAGCCGTCGTGCGGCTGCCAATCGCGCGGTATCGCGCGCGGGTGACGCTGCAGCCCCCCGAGGCGCTGGTCCAGGTTGAACAGTCCTTCGAGAACCCGTACGGCCACCTGGACGACGGGACTTTCGCCATCAATCTGCCAGTCGGCGCGTCCGTCTGTCGGTTTGCGACCCGTGCGGCCGACGGCCGGTTGCGCGAAGCCGAACTGGCCGACCGGCAGCCGCTCTGGGGCGGGACTGCGACCGGTGCCGCCACGGAAGGGCAGGCTGCCGTGCTCCAGGAGGTTGGAGAGTACCTGTTCCGCATTCGGCTGCCGGAGGTGGCGGGAAACGGAGCGCAACGGGTCTGGTTCGACTACACGGTGCCGTTGACGGCCGACAACGGAGGCTGCCGCTTTGAGCTGCCGCTGCGGTCGGACCTGACGCCAATTGCGGTGTTCGAGGTGAGCGGCGTCATCCGGCCGCCCGCGGAGACGGAGAGCGTGCGCTGCACGGGGCTTGTCGGAATCAAGACAGAGCGCCGGGCCGACGGGAGCACTGTGTTTGAGTGGCGCGGGGAGAATGTCGCACCGCCCCCGGCGCTCACCGTCGAGTACAGCGAACCAGTGGAGCGAAGCGTGCGCCTGCGGACGTACACGGTGTGGGAGAAGGACGGCACCGGGACGGCCTGGCAGCACTTTGTCGTCACGATCCCGGCGGACGAGGCGGAGGCGGGCCAGGCCGGCACCGGACCGATCGACGTACAGATCGTGGCCGACACGTCGGGCAGCATGCAGGACTTCGCCTCGCTGCCGCAGACGGTGCGCAGGATCGTGGCCGCGCTGCGCCCGGAGGACCGGTTTCAACTTGGCTGCGTGGACGCGGAGTATCGGGCAGTAACGCAGGACTGGATGGCGGCCCGAAGCGCTGCGGCTGAGGAGGCGTTGAAGACCCTCGATCACGATCTGCCGCTCGGCACGTCGAACCTGTGGCACGCACTGTCGACTGTGGCCAGCGCGCTGGAGCGCGGCGCCGGCGATCGCCGGCAGGCGACCATTTACGTCGGGGATGGGACCTCAACCGATGGTCCGGGGGACGGCGACTGGCGCAAAGTACGTCTGCCGCGAGGGGCGACGGTCTCGGCGGTGCAGTTGGGAGAGGACGAACACAGGAGTGAGTTCCTGCGAAGCGTTGTGCAGGTGGGGGGCGGGCGGCTGTTCCGCGTGCGGAGCGATTCGCGGGAACTGCAGGATATGCTCGCCTGGCTGCGGCGCGGCATGCCGGTGGCGAGGCAGATTGAGGATCTGCAGATTTCGGCCGGCGAAGACCTGGAGTGGTTCACTCCCGAGTCGTGGCCGGCCGGGCAGGATCTGGTGATCTGCGGGCGGTGCCGTCCGACACATTCCGTGCGGGTGTCGCTGACGCTGCGGGGCGCGCCCCAGCCGCGCGTCTACACGCTCGACGTTCCGACGGACGAGGGCACGGACTTCTTCGTCGGCCGACTCTGGGCGCAGCGGCAACTTGCGGAACTGCTGTCGCGCGGACCGGATGAGGACCAGGAACGGACCGGGATCGTGCGACTGGGACAGGAGTGGAGCCTCGTCACGCCGTACAGCGCCTATCTCGTACCGGGGGATGCGCTGGAATCCTCGCGCTGGCTGGCGGGCCGGGGCCAGCGCCGGCGGTATTGGGCGCCGCCGGGGAGCGAAACGGTGGCGATGGAGACCGGGTCGCGGGAGGTGCGGATCGATCGGCGGCCTTACGTGGGAACGTCGCGCGAGACGCGGGAGGCAATGGCGGAACGGGACTTTCTGGAGACGCTGGGGGGCCGGCGTGGGCTCCTGGACCGGAGTGCGGTGACCTCGCTGCCGCTGGCAGATCCGCTCCTGCGGTCGCTGGCGCTCGGGGGGATGAGCGCGGAGTACCTGGAGCACCACCCGCTTGCGCCGCAACTGCTGCGGAGGCTCACGCTGGACGGGCAGACGATGTCGCTCGCGGATTTCGCCAAGCTGCTGGCCCGCGAGACCGGCGTCAAGATCCTGCTGGATGAGGTGACTCTGTCCGACGCCGGGATTTCTCCCGACCAGGAGGTGACGTTGTCGGCCGTCCACGGGATCGCCGCGCGGAGTCTGCTGAAGATCATGCTGCAGAACGTGGGGGGCGTCGAGCTCGATTACATCATTGAGCAGGGAGTGCTCCAGATCACGACGAAAGAGAAGACGGACGAAGCGCTGCAGACTTTGCCCTATCCCGTGGTTGACGTCGTGCGGACCGACGTCCTTCCGGATCCCGCGCGCCTCGTTGACCCGTTCCGGGAAGCGGAGCGCACCACGCGCCGGAGGATCAGGGGCCGGATGCAACAGCCGATCACCGTGCATTTAGACGACACGCCGCTCAAGGATGCAGCGGAACAGTTCGCGGCGCATCTGGGCGTGACGGTGTGGATCGACGAGCAGACTCTAGCCGACGCGGGCGTAACTCCCGACACGGAGGTGTCGTTGTCGCTGGAGAACGTGCCGGCGGGACACGTGCTCGATCTGCTGCTCGAAAACGTGTGGGGCGTCCAGTTGGACCACGTCTATGAGAATGAAGTGCTGACGATCACGACCAGGGAGCGAGGAGACGAAGCCCTCAGCACGCGGATTTACCCGCTTGTGGGGATCGTGTACGACATGCCGCCGGAACTGCAGCCGGAGTACTGGAATGGCGCCCGAGGGATGAGATTCGTAGAAGGTTTCGGCCGTGCAGGGCCGGCGATCGGCGATGGGATTGTCCACGACTCCCGGTTTTCGGTCATCGGGCCACTGCGGACTGCCGGGGACGAATCCGCAGCGGACGAACCTCGCGCGCCGTGGGGAGCGAAGCAGTTCAACTGGCCGGAACGGCCGGCCTTTGCGGGGCACCTGGAGGAAGTGGTGAAACTGATCGAATTCCAGACCGAGGGTCCCTGGCAGCATCTGGATGGCATTGGTGGCACCATCGACGCCTATCTCCCGTCGGTGTCGCTGATCGTGCGGCAGACCGGGCGGGTACACTCCGAAATCGAGGAGTTGCTGAATCGTCTGCACGGGCTTCCGCCGGCGAGCACGCTGGTGCGGCCGGCGCGCGCCCCCCGGATCACAGCCGAGCAACCCGCCGGTTGGGACTTTTCAGCCGTCATCGAAGCAATCCAGAACCAGACCAGCGGGCCCTGGCAGGACCTGGACGGCATCGGCGGAACGCTCGACACGCAGACGCCCACCATGACGTTGTTCGTCCGTCAGACGCAACGGGTGCATGATGAAATCTATGAAGTGCTGACCGACCTGCGGCGGTCGCGCTACGTCGCGGAGCGTGGACTGACGACGCAGGGGATCCGCCCGATCGAAGAGTATCCCCTGTTCGGCGAGCAGTCGCGTGTCACCGACCTGCCCTCCGCGCGGAGGCGCGACGAGCTGGTGCCGCCCAGGGAAGAGGAACTGCAGATCCTGACAGCTTGCCGGCGTGAACCGGCGGGGCGCAGCGAATGGCGCCGACAGGCGCGCGACGGCGGGAGCGAACGGATTGCGCTCACCGCGAGTGAGCCGCGACTGCAATTCGAACTGGCGCAGCGCACCTTTCGCGCCGACGATGATCAGGGAGCGGCGGTCTACCCGGGGCTGACGCTCGTCGAACTGGGACCGTGGGGCGAAGCGGTGCGGGAACTGGCCGATGCGCGGCTGCCATGGCTGCCGCACCGCTCGAACGCCGACCTGGCGCGGCTCTACGAGGTGGCCGAAGAATCGGCGGACGGGCAGCGAACGACGCTGCGGTTGACGTTGCCGGACTTGAACGATGCGTATTTCCTCGCGACTTTCTCGCGAGAAAGCAAATTGCCGGTCGCATGGGAGGCACACCTGAACGGCAAGCTGCGGTATCGGCTGTATTTCGAATACGAAGCGCGGCAGGTAGCAGGCGAAATGTGCTGCGTCACGCTGGAAGACTCGACCGGCGCCGCGCGGGAACGCTGGGAAATGCTGTCCGCCGATCCGTCGGCAACCGTCCCCGAATTGCTGGCGGGCTGCGAGGGGTACGTCGTGGACGATCCCGATCAGCCGGACGGCTTGTACCGGCGGGCGCGCAGCGCCGTGGCCGGATACGAGTACGAACAGGCCGCGCGGCTGTTGCGGGAGGCGCTCGCCGCGCAGCCACGGCAGCCGCTGCTCAACCTGCTCCTGGCGTGGATGATCGAGTTTACTCGCGAGCGCGAAACGGCGCGGCTCAGGCAGGAGTCGTCGCTGCGGACCGTCGCACGAAGCGGGGCGGCAGACATCGTGCGCCTGCTAGCCGCGCACAGCAACACGCGAAGCCGCCC
>CAZWGW010000103.1:0-13853 GCA_964633565.1 uncultured Planctomycetaceae bacterium | reverse complement strand
CTGACCCCTGCCCGACTGCCAGAGAGCCAGAAATGCGGCGAGTTGCCCTGTCGAGCGTGCTTCGGTAAACTCCTCGGTTCGCGACTTTCGAAATTTTCTGGCTGACGATTGGAGCTGGACTGTGACACTCGACAAGAGTCTGAAGGGGAAGGGGCGCTTGAGCCGCGCGCGGAGCGTGCTGAGCCGCGACGAGCGGATCGCCAAGATGAAGGAAGAGGAGCGCTGGGACGAGGGACGCAGCCCGTTCGGTCTCCCGAAGATTCGCGTTCTGAAGGCGGGCGGCAAGAAGAAAAAGAAGAAAGAAGAGGCCGCCGAGGGGGCCGAGGCAGCCGAAGGCGCCGCCGCGCCGGCTGCGGCCGAAGCGCCCGCCAAGGGGGGCAAGGCCGAGGGCAAGGGGGGCAAGAAGTAGTTGGCGTCCTGATCGATTGGCCGCGGCTGCCTCACGCTCAATCTGCGAGATCGAGCACCTCCTCCAGGTGCAGGCGCTGCACTCCGAGCAACGCCTTGAGGTCATGGAACTGCCGGCGGGCCTGCTCTGCTGTCGGGGGCACGGCAGGATGCCGGACGGCGCGAATCAGCACATTCTTGGCCGTGTGCTCCAGGTCGATAAACTCGACGACCTGGGTCCTGTAGCCGGCGGCTTCGAGTGCCCAGGCCCGCAGCGCGTCGGTGGAAATCGCCGCAAACCGCTCGCGCAAAATGCCGTGTGACATGAGTGGCCGGAGCGATTCACAATCCATTTTCGCCGCCAGTTCATGCTGGCAGCAGGGGACGGCAAGAATCACGCGCGCCTGCCAGTGAATGGCCCGGGCCAGCGCATCATCCGTCGCCGTGTCGCACGCGTGCAGCGACACCGCAAGGTCCACCAGCTCGTCCGTCTGATGTGTGGTGATGTCTCCCACACGGAATTCGAGTCCCGCGAGCTGCAGCCGCTGTGCGACGTCGCGGCAGGTCTGGATCACCGATGGCTCGCGGTCCAGTCCCACGATCCGCACGTCCCGGCCGTGAACCTTCGTCAGCAGGTGGTGCAGGGCGAACGTGAGGTAGCTCTTGCCGCAGCCGAAGTCGACGATCCGCAGCGGCCCCTCGGAGGGCAATTCGGCGTAGATGTCCTCTACGAACTCCAGATACCGATTGATCTGGCGGAATTTGGCGTAGCGTTTGGCCCGCACGTGCCCCTGCCGCGTCATCACTCCGATCGCTTCCAGGAACGGGCACGGCTGGCCATCCGGGATCAGATACACTTTGCGGCGATCGTGCGCCGTGTCGGCCGGTTGCTTCGACGCGGCGGATTTCCGGAAGTGCGCCGCGCCTTGTCGATCGATGCGGAGCGCATAGTCGGCGTTGGACGTATAGAGGTGGGCGTGCGCGAACGTGGCTGCCTGTTCGCCCCCCAGCATTTCGGCCGCTCGCAGGAGGGTTTGTTCGACGGTCAGGTTCTCGTGGCTTTCGCCGCGGGGGGAGTGCAAGGTCCATTGCCAGCGGAGTTCGCCGCGAATCTGGACCGGTCGGATACTGATCTTGCGCGGCCCCTGCCCGGCCGGGGCGAGCGGTTTGCTGAGGACGAGCGCGACGAAGATGCGGTCGCTGATCGACCGCGCGAGAAGATCCAGGAATTCCTCCATTACACCAACCTGCGCCGCTATTGAAACCCGTACGCCACGAGGTCAGCATACCAGAGTTGCGGCTGCGCGACACAGCCGCCGCTGCGATGAACAACCCGACGGCAAAACATATTAACCCGAAGCGTCAGCGAGGCAATGGGCGCGAATCGCAACCGCGCCTCGCTTACGCTTCGGGTTACAATGCACACACCGGAGCCACGATGGACCTCAACAAGAAGCAGAAAAAGCAGATCGAAGTTGCCCGCAAAAAGCTGTCAACGCTCAAGCAGCAACTGGCCGGCGCGCGCCGACAGCCGGATGACCCGGCCGACATTCCGCGGCTGGAGACCGAAATTGCCAGGCTCGAGGCCGAAATCAAATCGATACAAAATGGCTGAGCCTCCGCCGACGATCATCGTCGTTCACCCGAAGGAACGTCGCAGTAAGTGCACTGTCGAGCCGCTGCGCGGCCGGCCCGGGTACGTCTTCTGGAAGTTCCCCGAGATCGGTCCCGGGCCGCTTGGGGGATACGTGCGGCTCGGCCTGGGGGGCGATCTGCTGACGCCGGCCGACTCCGGGCGCGGGCTGCTTGTGCTCGACGGGACGTGGCGGCTGGCGGAACGGATGGAGGCGCCCTTCGTCGGGCTCCCGGTGCGCAGCCTTCTCCCGTGGCGGACGGCCTACCCGCGGGTGTCGAAGCTGTTCCATGATCCGGCACAGGGCCTGGCGACCATCGAGGCGCTGTTTGCGGCGTTCACGCAGATGGGACGACCGACCACCGGCTTGCTGGACGGATATCGCTGGAGGGACGAGTTTCTGGAGTTGAACAGCGAATTCCTGACGGGCAACCATCGTTCGCCGAAGGCCGTTGCGATGTAGGAGGTTACGCTCCGTCGACGGCGGAATGCCGGGAGAACGACCGGCAGATTTGACCGGCGGCAGCTGTGCGGAGCGGAACGGGAAAAAGCCCGTCTTGCCGCAACGGGTCGATTGAGCTAACGTCCGCACCCCATTTCCCCCTCTCTGCCTGTCGAGTCCGTTGGGCCGCCTCCCTTCACCCGCAGTTCTCGTGACGCAACCCGTGTGTTGCGCAAGGAAGCCGCCATGACGCTGCGCACCCTGTTTCCTCTCCTGACCGCCTGCCTGGTGCTGGCCGGATCCGGTTGTACATCAATCCTCCCATCGCAGGGGGGGCTGGTCGGCTTGATCTCCGCACGGCGGGGCGAAGCCGAAGAGCCGGAGGAACAATCCGAGCCGCCGCTCGAAAACCTGACGCGCTCGGCGTCGCTGCGCGAGGCGGAACGCGAGAATGCCACGGTCGCCGAACGGCCGGCGCGAACACCTCCCGTGACGGACGCGGCGACCCTGATGCTGATCGAGACGGAGCTGCGCGATGCACCGGCCGAGGAGCGCCGCGAATGGATGGAACTCCTCCGCACGGTCGAGCCGGCAATGGTCCCGTATATGCTGCAGTCGCGGCGGATGGCGATGAACAGCGGGGCGACGGGCAGCGCGCGCGATCGAACGGGAACCAACATGCCGCCGTCGGTCGCGGCCAACTCGGGACAGCCGTCGCTGACGGCGGGCGGCAGCGCCCGGCAGAACCTGAATCCTTACGGCGCGTCCGCCGGCCAGTCGCAGCTCAATGCGCCGGATCCTGCCGGCCGGTTGCCGATTGTCTCGGGAGTTTCTCCCTTTGGCCGGCCGCAAGTGCAGTCGACCACGTTCGCGTCCCCGGGCAGCAACTCCATCCAGCAACTGACCGGCATGGCGCAGAGCAACTACTCCGCCGCGCCAACGGCGGCGGCCGAACTGCCGGTCATCTCTCCCGGGGTTTCGGGCGGATCGCCGCGCCAGGCCGCGCACTACGAATCGAACCCGACACAGGCCGCCAATGCGACACAGGACCTGACGACGACTTTGCCCACACAGCCGCCGGGGGCCTACCTGCAGGAGGAACTGCAGCGGCTCATCGCACTGTTCCAGGCGGAAGTCGCCGCGGCAAATCCGGGCCTCTCCGAGAGCGAACGTCTGGATTACGTGCGACGGCACGTGTACCTGCGCATGCTGTACCTGATTGCCGAACAGCCGCAACTGGCACAGCAGGCCGTGCCGGGCATCAGTCCCGCCGAACAGGAGTTCTGGACGGAGTTGTTCTGGGCGATGTCGAACTACTTCGATGCACAGACCATGCCTGACGCCAGTGACCGTGCCGCCCTGACGGTGTCGCAGATGGCCGCCGCCCAACGTCATCTACAGCACGCTGCCCGGCTGGAACTGCGGAACGTGAGCTTCTGCTACAAGATCAACAGCTTCGGTAGCTTCGACCGCTACGAGCGGGACGAATTCCGCGCCGGCCAGCCGGTGCTGCTCTATGCCGAATTGAACAATTTCGAAAGCCAGCCCACGACCACCGGTCTCTACAAGACGCGGCTGCGGTCGCACATTGAGATCCGTCGCGGCAACGCACAGGGTGAGATCGTCGAACAGAACGACTTCCCGGCCACGGAAGACCTGTGCCGGAACCTCCGGTCGGATTACTTCCACAGCTACAAGATCGACCTGCCGCAGCACCTCACGCCCGGCCCGTACACGCTGGTGCTGGGCGTGGAGGACGAACTCGGGGGCAAAGTCGCGATCCAGTCGATCAACTTCCTGATCCGCTGAGGCGCGAAGTAGCGAGTGACGCGTGGCATCCCGCGAGACGCTCGGAATTCGTGCGCACAAAACTGTCGACCACACTTTCAGGGACAGCCACGCACATTACCGTTGCACGCGTCCGCTGCCGCCGCCGCGCATGAGGGCCTCGATCTCCGCGCGCGTCGCGAAGTTGAAGTCCCCGTGGATGCTGTGCTTGAGACAGCTCGCCGCCACGGCGTAGCGCAGGGCCGTTTCGGGCTCCGCGAGCGTGTTCGTCAGCAGCGCGAAGATCAGCCCCCCGGCGAATGAGTCTCCTGCCCCCACGCGGTCGACGATGTTCCGGATCTCGTACGGCTCGTAGTCGCCCGCAGCGTTCGTCGGAGCAAACCACGCACGGTCAAGCTGGGAATCGTACAGCATCGCTCCCCAGTTGTTGTGGCTGGCCGAGTGGCTCTCCCGCAGCGTGATCGCCACGCGCGACACGTTGGGGAACTGCTCCACGATCTGCCGCGCGACGGCCGAATAGCCGTCGACGTTCAGTTTCCCGGACTCGACGTCGGTCTGCTCGGCGGCGATGCCGAGGGCCAGGTCGGCGTCTTCTTCATTGGCGATGACGACGTCGACGTGCGACATGATCTGGCGCATCGTCTCCCGCGCGAGTTCCTCGGCGGCAGTCCCCGGCTGCCAGCGCCACAGTTTCTTGCGGAAGTTGAGGTCGCACGAGACCGACAGCCGGTGCCGCTTGGCCTGCCGCACGGCCTCAATCGCCGACCTCGCGGCCGGCTCGCTGAGGGCGGGGGTGATCCCGGTAATGTGGAACCAGCGGGCGTCGCGGAAGGCGGCGTCCCAGTCCCAGGACTCGGGGCCGCGGAGGGCGATGCAGGCGCCGTCGCGGTCGTAGGTCACGGTGCCGCCGCGCTGGTTCGCGCCGGTCTCGACGAAGTAGATGCCGAAGCGCCCGGTCCTGTCGCGCTGGATCAGGTCGGTCTCGACGCCGAGCGAGCGGATGTCCTGCACCAGCGCGTCAGTGATGACGTTGTCGGGGAGGGCGGTGAGGAAGGCGGAACGAATTCCCTGCAGGGCGAGCGAGACGGCGACGTTGAGTTCGCCGCCGCCGAACGTGGCGTCGAGCGAACCGGGGATGGCCTGCCGCAGCCGGTAGAAACCGGGCGAGGCGAGGCGGAGCATGACTTCACCGAAGGTGACGATGCGCATGCGGGGCTTTCGTAAGGGGGCTGAATGTCGCCTTTCGCTCCGCGAAAGGGCGATCGTAACCCGAAGCGTCAGCGAGGGAATGGGCGCGCTCGCGACGCAGCCCCTCGCTGACGCTTCGGGTTACAATCGCGACGCATCACGAATGCAATGCGCTGCTTCGTTTGTTCCGCGGATATGCATCCGCGGCTGCGTTCATGCCGTCTTGCGCTGGAAGGCATAGCACAACGCGCCGAGCGTGAACAGCGCGAAGAGCGTCCAGCGGAGTCCTTCGATCGGGACCAGGAAGAACCCGAGCAGACCCAGCGCGATGAGCAGCTTCGGGACGGCGCGGAACAGCGTGCCGCGGGCGCCGGCGCGGGCCAGCACGCGCGCGACCCACAGGCCGCCGACGATCCAGAGCAGCGTCCAGACCGAGCCGATGAGGAGCGTCAGCGTACGGTGCGGCCGCAGGGAGAGCGTGAGTTGCGGGTCGCCGCCGACCTTGGAGAACGTCAGCTCCTGTTTCTGGCGGGGGATATCGATCGGGAGGGAAAGGCCGCCGGCGGAGGTCCAGACGCTGACGGAAGCGTCGCCCCCGGCGGCGGTCGGGAGCAATCCCGCGACCGTCTGCTGCGGCCATGCAGTTCCGGTGACCAGTGCACCGCCAACGCTCTCGCCCGGGGCGGCGGGGACCAATTGTACGTCGTCGCGCAAGTAAGGTGCAGAGGGCATGCCCTGCTGCAACTGGCGCGGATCGAAAAACATGTTAGAGAAGCCACGGGCACGGGCCTGCCCGCTCCCCTGCCCCTGCTGCTGGTCAATCCGCGTCTGTGCTGCTGCATTTGCCGCCTGAAGCTCCTGAATCTGCGCATTCCGTTCAGACGTCGACAGCGCTTCATTGCTCAACGCCTGCTCGGCAATCTGCTTCCGCAACTCGCCGCGGCCGCCGGAGGCCTTGCTGCGGGCCTCGCCTGACTTGGATTCCGCGTCCTGGGGCTTCGATGCGTCCAGAGAGTCGCTGCGGAAATTGAACAGAAACCCTTCGGACTTCTCCTCCGCCTTTCCGGTAAATCGGTTGTCCGTGGCAATCGAGGCGCTGTTCCCCAGCACGTAGTTGCGGCCGAAGTCCTGCTGCGACATCGACTCCGACTGATCGACGAGTCGCGCGACGGTCGCCTCCTGCTGCGCGGCCTCGAACTTCTGGAGTTCGGACTTCACCTCCTGCAAGACCTGTGCATTCTTGTCGTACGACTCCGCCCAGACCTGAACGCCGCGGAAGGAACCGGCCTGGCCCTGATACTTCTCCAGGTCCTGCTCAATCTGTTTCAGGTTGCTGGCGCACGCAAACTGGTTGCGGGTGCTCAGCGTCGGGTCGCGGAGGGCCGCGAGCAGCGCCTGGGCGTCCTGCCGCGTCCGCTCCTGTTCGGTCAACGACAGTTCCAGCGTCAGGTTGGTCCGCTGCGTGTCGTCCACCGGCGACGCGTCGATGTCGTCGGGCAGGAAGACTTTCCACTGCGTTTCGACGACCGGCGTCCCGAGGTCCGGCCGCCCTCCCTGCGTCGCTTCCTCGCGGGAGACGACCACCGGCACCGGGAGCGACAGTTCGCTGGCGAATAACCCGAACCGTTTGGGCAGCGGGCCGTCCAGACGCCCGGCCAGGACCAGTTTCACCTCGAACGACAGGTCCGAGATGCTCGTCTGCGGCAACGCCACGAGATGAATCGTCTGCTGGTTCAGCGTCGTCGTCACGGTCCGCGCGGGGCGGCCGCGGACGTAGACCGACAGGACCTTCGATTCGGGGAGGCGCAGCGCCAGGAACTGCTGGCCGCGGTTGCGAATCGCGTACGTCGCCTCCAGCCGCCAACTGCCGTCGTAGTCGAGCACGGTGACAAGCTGTGCCGTGAGGACGGTGGCCGTCGCAGCTGCCGCCTGCTGCAGGCGCTCCATGCGCCACACCGGCAATCGCCCGGCGCGCACGCGCACGATCTCCAGCGCCTGACTCAGCAGGTCCTCGCGGATCGTCAGCGGCAATTCCTCGCGGGAGACGGCGTCGATCTGGTTCGGATCGACCGGCGAGAGCTGGCTGCCGGAGAGGTTCACGACCAGCGCGTACTGCATCTGCGTCTCCAGCGGCTGGAACGTCCCCGGCGCCGCCTGCTGCTCGAACACGAGGTCCGGCGCGGCGACCTGCAGGTCCGTCGGCGGCGGCAGCGAGGCGACGGCTGTGAGCAGGTATTCGTCCCGCGCGGCGTCGACGAGCGCGATCGTCCAGCGGACGCGGCCGCCTTCGACGTCGGCCGACGTGACCTGGCGGATCCCCGCGCCGGTGAACTCCATCCGCCCCTTGAGCCAGCCGGGGGTGGTGAGGGTGAACGCGTCGGCGGCCGCCTGTGTGATCTTCCACCGCAGCGTGAAGCCGTAGTCGAGCGAGACGTCGGTGACGGCGATCAGCGTGACGGCGTCGGCCGCAAGTTGCGGCGTAGCGCGCGTCAGGCCGAGCGTCACGACCGGCGGCTCGAGTTGGCTGGAGCTGAACGCGAACTGCACGGTCTCGGGCTGCAGGGCGCGGCACCGCTCCGATAGCGCGGCGGGATCGATCGAGCGCCAGTTGTCGAACGCCTGCAGCGTCGCCGTGTACGACGGGTCGAGCCAGACCGCCAGCATCGAATCGAGCCGGCTGACTTCCAGGGGGCGCGGCAGCGGCATCGACAGCGTCGCATCGTCGGGCTGTTTCGCGATGTGCCCCTCCAGCAGCACTTCGACGCTGCCTGTGCGGGGCTGGTCGAGTTCGATCGTCAGCACTTTCGCCCCGCCCGCGGCATCTGTGAGGTACCAGTCTTCGAGGTACGTGGCGGCGACGTCGATCGGCAGGTAGTTCGGCGGCAGCAGGACCGATACCGTGGGCCGCGGCGCGCCGGTCAGCTCGAACGGAATGCGGCTGGCGATCATCAGCTTGCGCAGGCCGACGTTGGCCCCGTGCTCGGCGACGGCGCGGGTCTCGGCCTTGCGCCGCAAGACGGCGCTGGTGATCGTGAACGGCCGCGCCGTGTAACGGTACGCCCCCCGCGCCAGGTCCGGCGCGTACGTCGGCGGATTGGGCATGACCGGAGCGACGAACTGATTGAGGTTGATCTGCGCCGCGCCCGTGATCGTGTCGACCCGCAGCGCCAGGTGGTTGGCGGCATAGAGCGCCACGACCCCCGTCTCGCGCGTGACGTCCTGCGGCACGACCTGCGGCACGCTGAACGGGACCGGCTCATCCCCGACGGCGAGCGGCTGGTAGAAGTCGAGCGTGATCTGAGTCTCATCTTCGACGGCCCGGCGGAGGAAAACGCGGAGCGTGCGGGCATCACCGTCGGCCGTCAGTTCCCAGCCGCCGACGTCGGGACCGGCGACCTTCTGCAGGTTGAGGCCGGCCGGGAGCGCGAACGAGAGGTCGTTGAGCGCCCCCTGACGCACGCGGTACATCAGGCCGGCGCTGAGATGCAGGCCGGCGTCGTCGACGTTGACCGCCGTCGCCGCTTCGACGTGGACGACCCCCGTCACCACACCGCGCATGGCTTTGGGCTGCCAGGCGACCGTCACATCCCCGCCGCGGTCGACGGCCGTATCGATGACGCGTTTGCCGTCTGCTTCGCGAAGACGAAAGGTCCCCGTCGCCCCGTTGACGCGGACGAGCAGGTTTTCGCCGTCCGGCAGCGTGAAGCTGAGCCGCCCGGCGGCGACCGCCTGCAGCGGCAGCGTGAATTCGCCGGCCGGTCCCGTCGTGCGGGCCGCAACGTAGAACTCGACGTCGAGCAGGTGGACGCCGGGGTCGTTCAGCACGATCCGCAGCGCGCCGTTGTCGGCGATCAGCGGCGCCGCGTTGCCGTCGAGCCGCGAACTCTCCAGCGCCACTTGTCCCAACGGGAGCGGCAGCGTGATCTGCCCCTTTCGCAGGTTGTGCAGCACGTAGCGCGCGGTGACGGCGACGCGGGGTTCTTCATCGGCGCCCTGCAGCCGCGCGGCGTAGAGCGCCTCGGCAATCAGTCCGTCAACCGGCGCGGGGCCGAGCTTTTTGTCTTCCGGGTGAGCCTGGTTCCAGAGCTTGAGGAACTGGTCGTGGGGGATGAGCACGAGCGTGGCGGCGGACTGGTCGCCGGCGGGGTCGGAGGGGAAGATGAAGTGGGTAGTGGAGAGTGGAGAGTGGAGAGTAGAGAGCGGGGCGGCTGGCGCCTGGTCGCCTGGTGCAGGATTGGCCTCTTGCGCGAGGAGTTCGCTGGCGGAGAGCAGGCACCACGCGCCCAACATCAGGGCCGCGGCCTTCACGGGCTGATTGTTGTTGCCGCGGCAGCAGCGCGCGTACCACGCTGTGACCGGAACGGCGATGGCGTGCAGAATCCAGAGGCCGACGCCGATCAGGCCGCCGAGGAACAGGCCGTCGAGCAGCGGCAGCCCGGCGACGGCGGCGATCGTCATCACGGCGATCGGCCCGCCGATCAGCACGACGGCCATCTGCGCCTTGAATGCGACGGATCGGTTGCGCAGGCACCAGCAGAGAAACGCGATCCCCGCGGCAACGGCGAGCGTCAGCATCCGCCCGGCGGTCCGGTCGGCGTAGGTCAGGTCAAGATCGGCCGCGGTCGGTTCGTTGCCGTAGTATTGGAAACTGCGCTCGTCGAAGCCGTCGGGGGGCTGGAGGTTTAGCGCGAGCGAGAGCAGTCCGCCGGTGCCGACGAAGCGGGTGGCTCCGTCGGCCATGACGCCCGGTCCCGGTCCGCCGACTGCCGGCTGTGCCGCAGGCTCGGACGGGGCGGTTTGAGCCAATGCGCCATTCCCGGACTGGTCTTCAATGCCAAACGAACCCTGGCGGAACGGGGTGTCCATCGGGCGTGCAACCGGGTCAGAGCCGCCAGGTACGGCCATCGTCACTGTGGGCGGTGCTTCATCCGCACCGGCCACCGGCGGGGCGCTCGGCGCTGCCGCCGGGGGCGGCAGGGCGAAATCGGCGTCCTGTGCCGGCGCGCGTTCACTCATGCCCATCGACCGACTCAGCGCGTCGGAGAGTTCCTTTTGTTCGATGCCGCCTCCGAACCCGCCGCCGCCCATTTCGCCAGCGGAGGGGGCCGCACCCTCCATGGTGGCGCTCATTTCGTCGACCATGGCCGGCGTTGCCGGTCCGCCAGGACGATTGGCGGCTTCCGAATACAGCAACGAATAGTCCATTTCGCTATCGGTCCTCGCGCCAGCTTGGGGTGCACCACCCGTGAACTCGATGGCCATGCGAGCTTTCGGAGCCGTGAACGAGATCAGAAACACCATCCCCACAACGAACACAATCCCGCAGCTCAGCACCAGGCCCAGCACGCGGAACCGGCGGTAGCCCAGCGACAGCACCCACGCCACGACGATCACAATCGCCACGGCGATCGCGCTGGCCCAGATCTCGCGCGGCGACGGGGCGTGGAACGCCTGCCCCAGCCGGCCCAGCAGGCTGTCGCGGTCGAGGTCCGCCTCCGAATGGAACCGGCCGTCGCTGTCGACGATCAGCGTCTCGTGCGGGTGATGCACGACCCACTCCTGCTGCAGGACGTCGAGCGGCTGCTCCGTGCCGTCGCCGGTGACGATCGAGAGTTGCGGCGGCGTCTGCTGCAACCGGCCCGACCAGTCGTCGAGCGCCGGCACGGCCGTGCGGTACATCAGCCGCAGCGTCCGCCGCTGCCCGGCATTGTCGGCGGCCGGGAGAGTGATCAGGAGTGAAGTCTCCGTCTCCTTGCGGACTTCGACCGGGTTGCCGTCGATCAGTGTCGCCCACAGTCTGGCCCCCTCGGGCAACTGCAGCTTGAGGCTCTGCACGCCGATCGCCGTGAACTCGAGGTCCGCCTGGTGCTGAAAGTCCCCCGCCTTGCCGAGGACGCTCGTGATCTTTGACGAGTGGACGACGGCCGTGGGGACCGCCTGCCGGTCGAAGCGCGCCTCGGCGACCGTCATCTGCCAGCCGGGGCGGACGTACTGGAAACCGGCGACGACCCGCTCGACCGGCGTGTACTTCGTGGGGAGCGGGAAGTCGACCGGGTCGACCACCGGGAGCGGCGTCCCCTCCGCGCTCGTCGCCGTCACGGTCACCTGCTGTTCGTTGCCGGCCTCGATCGCGATGTGCCCGCTCTGGCGGTCCGCGCCGAGCACGTTGAGGACGAACGGGGAGTACGATGCCGCCGAGACGTCGCGCGGCGTCGTCACATCGACCAACAGCACCAGGTCCCCCCGCGCGCGGCGGTCGAGCTGGAGCGTCCAGGTGCGCAGGCCGTTTTGTGGGTCGGCGGCGCTCTGCTCAACGATGCGGATGGCGTCCGGCGGCGGGTAAATTGCCGCCTGTTGCTGCCCCTCCATGACCATCACCGGTCGGAAGAGCTGAAACCGCAGGTCGGTCCCTGCCGTTTCCGACACGGCCACCTGCAGCTCGCGCACGCCCCCCCCTGCGATGTTCAGTCGCGCTTCCAGGTGCGAGAACAGCGTCTCGCGGTCGATCCGGAAGACCGTCACCGTGGCCGCGGAGACGCGCGACGGCTTGCGCGACACCTCCAGTTGCCCTGTAAAGACCGAGTCCTGATATGTGAAGCCGAGCCGCACCGTCTTGCCGAGCGGCTGCAGTTTGCCGTTGAGCAGCTCCACGTCGGCCGTGCGCGCCGGATCGAGTCCGGTCACGTCGATCGGGAGCAGGTCGAGATCGTCATCCGCCGTGATGCCGTACAGCGCCTCGACGACGCTCGCCTGCGGCAGGCGGACCTCGGGGATGGCAAACTGCTGTGGCGTCGCTTCGACGGGCCACGTCTCCAGGTCGCGATGCGCCGCCACCGTGATCTGCCGCGTCTCGCCGGGATTGAGCGGAGGGTTCAGCGGGATACGGACCTCGTTGATGCCCGCCTCCTGCGGGACGGACTGCCAGTCGGCCGGCTGCCCCTGCAGAGAGGCTGACGTGACGTTCCATTCGGCGGGCATGCGCAGCCGCACGTCGAACAGCGGCGCGAAGAGCGTGCTGACATCGAGCGTGACGAACAGGTCCAGCCCCCGCGCGTTGACGTCGAGCAGCGTCGTCATGGCGGCGTGGACTTCGCGCTCCTTCGTGCTCGTGGTGAACGACAGCGAGAAGCCCTCCTGCCAGACTTCGTACTGCAGGGCGAGGGCCGCATCCTGGGCGCCGTCCGCCAGCACGGGGCGCACGCCGGCGGCCTGGGTGAGCTGCGCGCGGACGCCCGGCGGGTGCTGCACCACGATCCGGCCGACGTGCGACGTGATGCTCTGGATCGTGAGGTCCGGGACCGACCACGTCTCGGCCGCCATGGCGCTGACGACGCCGCGGAACGTGATCTCGCGCGTGCCGTCGAACGGCTGACGGTAGGAGAGCGTGATCGACGTGCGGCCCGGCGCGCCTTCCGCGTCGCCGAGCGTCCACGATTCGAGTCCCGTCGATTCGACGCCTGTGATCTCCAGCGTATTGGGGACGGTGCAGACGAGGCGGTCGATCGAGCGGCCGTACACCTGCAGTTCCGTTTTGGCCGTCCAGGTCACTTCGCCCGGCGCGACGTACACGCCGAACGCCGTCTGGGCGAAAATCAGCGCATCGCCGGTCGCCTGCGCCTGGCGGTCGGTAATCCGCAGGCTGAGGTTCTTCTGGCCGCCGATGGGGACTTCGTAGGTCGCTGCCTGATCGGCCGGACCCGGGCGCTCCACCTGCACTGCGCTCAGGGTGAGAAATTTGCCGGCGGGCAGCGTGATGCGGAACACGCCCGACGGCGCGGCGAACAGTTCGAACCCCGCGGCCTTGTCGCTGCCGACGGCGGTGAGCGGCGCAGAAAGCTCGACCGACAGCGTGTGCTCGCCAGTCTCGCTCAAGTAGAGCAGCAGGACGTTCGGCTGATCGGGGCTGCGGCCGAGGCGCGCCGGCTTGTCGTCGACGAGCGCATTTTCGATTCCCAGCCCGCCGGCCGGGAGCGCAAGCTGACTCCAGCCGTCGTGGAAGTTCGTGACTCGGGCCGTGACTTTCAGCAGCAGTTGTTCGCCCTCGATCCGCGCGTCGTAATCGGCGCGGGAGAGGACGATCGCATCGGGCGTGTTGGGTTGGGAAGCGGCGTTCTGCCGGGCGGCGTCGTACAGCCGCTGGAATTCCTGCCGCGGGAGGAGCACCCCCTGTTTGTCGCGGTCAAAGACCGCGTCGAGTTCGTCGACCGGGACATAAATGCGCCGCGGCGGCGCGTCCGCGGCGCGTTCCTGCGCAGAGGCACTGCCGGCGAGGAGCACGATCGCGACGGCGAGGGTTCGGGAGTATGAGCTATGCATAAGTGCGTGGGCCGGGGTCGGGTGTCCAGAATTCAGTTTTGGCGGCAGCAGACGTGATTCGCGAACGAATCGCCTCCCGCCAAAACTGAATTCTGGACA
>CAZWGW010000102.1:0-13877 GCA_964633565.1 uncultured Planctomycetaceae bacterium | reverse complement strand
TGCCACTCGCAGCCACCTGTTGACGGGAGACGCCTCAGATGCCCACCAGCGGACCCATTGTTCGCACCGGAGCAACCCCGGAGTTCTGGAAGAACTGGGAGAACATTTTCGGCGGCAAGAAAAAGGCCGGAGGGAAGCCGGCCGCAGCCAGGCCGGCTGCCCGCAAATCCGCTGCAAAGAAGGCGGTCGCCAAACCGTCCCCCAGAAAGAAGTCCAAGGCCGCCGGTAAGAAGTAACCAACTCCCCCGCGTCCCCGTCGGGTCCGAGGCACTCTCCACCCAATGCGCGGTCTGCTCAGCGCCGCGCGAGGCGGCCGCATGAGCAACCGCACCGAGGCGATCCGCCCGTTCTGGCAGCGGCTCTGGTCCTGTGCGCTGCTCACCGCCACGTTCGCGGCATATTCCGGCGGGCGCGTCCCCGTTCCCGGCATCAATGAGCCGCATTACCTGACCAAGGCCCGGCACTTCTGGCAACCCGACTGGTGTGCGGGCGATTTTTTCCTGCAGTCGACGAACCCGCACCAGTTCTACTTCCAGACCATCGGTTGGCTGGCCGCCGTGCTGCCGTTTGCCGCTGCCGCGTGGATCGGACGGCTCCTCGCGTTCCTGGTTCTGGCCATCGGCTGGGACCGTCTCCTCGCGCGGATGATTCCCGGGTTCCTCGGGCCGACGCTGGCCGCCTGGGTGTTCCTCCTGCTGCAGACGCTGGGCAATTTCTCCGGAGAATGGCTGGTCGGCGGCGTGGAATCGAAGGTGTTCTCGTACGGCCTGGTCCTGTGGGCTTGCGGCTGCCTGCTGGACTCCCGGCCGATCCAGGGGGGAATCCTGCTCGGCCTGGCGACCAGTTTCCATCCGGTCGTCGGTGGATGGTGTGCGCTCCTGATCGCCGCGACCATCGGCTGGAATCGCTGCGCCCTGAGGCTCGGCAATCGCCTTGCTTCCGAATGGCAAACGCCCAACCGCCCTTTCCACGAAGGCCCCGATCTCGACCCGGCCTCGATCGCCGCGGCCCGTGGCCGTCCCGTTCCAATCCGCCGCTGGCTTCTGCCGGCGGCATGCTGCGTGGCTGCCGCGCTGCCGGGGGTGATTCCGGCCGCGGCAGTCCTGCGTGAGACCGATCCATCGCTCACCCTGCGCGCCGACCTGATCCAGGTCGGCTACCGGCTGGTACACCATCTCGATCCGCTGGACTTTCCCCTGGAGTCGTACCGCTACTACGGGCTGCTGCTGGTCGTGTGGCGCCTGCTGTTGCGCCCGCGCGAAGATCCGGTCGAATTGCGGTGGCTCACCTGGTTTACCCTGGCGGCGATTGGACTGTGTCTCGCGGGGTGGCTGATGGCGGCCGGTCCACGCCCGCTGGAAAACATGCCGCTGTATGCCGCGCGGATCAGGTTCCTCAAACTGTATCCGTTTCGCGTGGGAGACCTGTCGGTGCCGCTGGCGGTCTCAGTGACCGCAGTCGTCGCCGCCGATCGCAGGTTGCGAATCGCCGGGACGACCCGGCGGCTGCGGCGCGGGCTGCACATTGTCTTTGCGGCTGCGTTCGCCCTGGCGGTGACGCTCCCGGGGCCGGACCGCAATCCGGGCCGCATGGATGCCGCCACATTCGCAGACTGGCGCCAGGCCTGCCGCTGGCTGCACGACCACACCCCGCACGACGCGCTCGTCTATGCGCCGAACGAAGACTGGGCGCTCAAGTGGTACGCGGAACGGGCCGAGTACGTGAACTTCAAGGACTGCCCGCAGGACGCGGCCGGCATTGCGCAATGGTACGACCGGCGGTTACGCCTCTCGCGCTGGAGCCGGCAATATTACGTCGACCGGCAGTTCTCGGCCGATGAGTTGCAGGCCCTGCACCGGCAGACCGGAATCACACATCTCATCGTCAGCCGGTTCGGGCCGATCGGCTTGTCGCCCGTGTATAAGAACGATTCGTTCCGTATCTATGACATCCGGTTGCAGGATTGACGATCGACGTTGCGCTGGCCGGGCCGGATCGCCGCATCGCTGACTCAGGACCCCGCGCCCAGGAGCGCCAGGCCGCCGAGTCCGTAAAACGTGTACTCCACGTCAGCGGCTTCGTCCCAGGTCGCGGCACGAAACCCCCCCGTCGGGAATTCCAGGGCCCGCTCGTAGAAGCCGCGGATGCGGTCCGGATCGAGGATGCCGGCCAACCCCAGGTCCTGGATCGTTAACAGGCCCGTAAACGTCGACAGGCCGTCCGCGAACGGCACGCGCGTATTGGCCTGCAGCCCCCCCTCGTCGCTCCGTACCTCGCTGAGGAACGTACCGACGTCGGCGCGCGTCGGTTCGTCCATTGCACCCAGGATCTGCAGCACGGCCGCCGCCGCCGCCGTCGGGTTCGTCCCGCTGCGCCGCATCGGCCCGATCTCCACAAACCCGCCGTCGTCGCGCTGGCGATCGTACAGGAACTGGATCAGCGCGCCGGGGCGCGGCACGTCCCGGCCGAGCAATTCGTACGTCAGCACGATCAGGAAGGAGTGATACGTGCTGCCGACCGCCCCTTCCGCACTTTTGGCGTAGCCTCCGTCGGCCGTGCGGACCAATTCCAGTCGCGCGGCGATCCGGTCGGCCCAGTCCGGCGGCGCGTCAGCCAGCAGGTCCTCGCCGCTGAACGCCTGCACCGACAGGGACAGCCACAGCCAGTTCATCAGGTCGATCACGCCGAGCCGCTGCCAGTCGTGAGTGCGGAGCCAGGCGGACAAACGGGCACACTCCGACGGTCCCAGTTCACCCAGCATGGCCAGACTGCGAACCGCAAAGCTCGTGTAGTAGAGGTCCGAGTCCCCGTCCCGACCCACGAATCCGCCGTCGGGAAGCTGCCGCGACAGAATGAATGACCGGTGTCGTTCCCGCCGACCGCGTTCCAGCCCGCCCAGACCCTCGGTCAGCCGCGCCCCAAGCCGCAGAAGATACGGTTCCGTCGTCACGCGCGCGTGTCTTCCTGTCAAAACGGCGATGAGGAGGTGAGGGGATAAGGAGATCAGGGGATTCGCGCCCGCCCCTCATCGCCTCATCCCCTCATCTCCTCATCAATCTCTCACGGCGCGAGGCTGACCTGTTCGGCCGTCGGCAGCTCGGCCGGGAGCGGCAGCGTCACTTGGCCGGTGGCGACCCATTCGCAGGCGCGCGTCACGATCGCCTGAAACCCCTGGCAGCGCATGGGCCACGTCTCAACTGCTTGGCCGCGCCCCACGTGTCCCAGGACCGTCGTGAACACTTTCCCGTTTCCATAGGGGATCCACCACACCATCGGCTCATGCGCTGCCGTTCCCCCGGTCGCCGGGTCCGAGAACGCCGTCGCCAGGACGCTCATGTTGGCCGCCGGTCCGCGCTGGCCGTGGTACAGTTCGTCCTGCGGGTGCATCCACTCCGCCGGGAGCCCCTGCATCACGGGATGTTTCCGGTCGCGCGTGACGACGGTGTATGCGTGCTGGCTCCCGTGCCCCGCCCCCGGTCCGGCGCCGGCCGGCGTACGGACCAGTTCCCCCTGGTCGGTGACGGTGACCCATTCGCCGAATCCGGCCGGCCGCCACGCCACGCCGATCATTTCGTTGAACGCCGGCCAATCCGGAAACGGGTTGTTTGCGGCGTGTACGTTGACGACGCCCCCGCCGTCGGCGACGAATTTCTCAAACGCCTGCCGCTGCTGTTCGGGCCACGTTTCGCCGTTGTAGTTGCTGAGCACGACGTCGTAGTCCGCGAACTGCGGCCGGAACCCGTTCCACTGCTCCTTCGTCCCCCCTTGCGGCGGAGTGGTGACGACGGACACGCTGAACCGCCCGGTCCGCTCCAGCATCTGCCTCAGGTACGGGGTCGTCCGTTCAAAATCGTGATTGTTCTGACCGTCGACGATCAGGACCTTGATCTTGTCGGCGGCGCATGCCGCGGGGAACCACATGTCGGCACATGTGCAGCAGGCCGCGAACAGCACCAGTGGGGCAAGACGCGCCATCGACGATTCCTTTGATCAGGGACAAAGTCGGTGTTTCTCTGGCCATCATTGCGGACGACGGTCGGATGTTCAAACGACATGGTCCGAGCCCATGCACTTCCGCGACGCAGATCCGCCCGGACGTCGGGCACTAAGACATTGTGTCTATATCACGCGGATTGAAAGCACAGAAGAGTTCAGCACTTCAGGAATCGCCGTGCCGGGAACAACTTGTGGAATTCGGAACCGCGCTGACCGGGCACTGTGCGACAGCATCTGGATCGGCGTTCCAGTGGCGGGCACGCACATTGCACGTCCGTTACGACATGGCGGCGACCTGTCGGTCGCCGCCCGGCAATCGGATTAGGCCTGAGTGCGCCAATCTGGACACGTTCAGCCCACTTTTCCAGCAGCGACGCTGGACAAACCTGGAAATCTGGTAGAATCAGTGCCTGTTGATCTGATTCGATCGCCGTTCGTGCGAGAGGTTGATTCGTCGGTCGTTCCGACCTTCACATCGCGTTTTGCCCCGTAGCGCGGGGTTACACATCTGTTCCAACTTCATTGGGGAGGCTCGACAATGCGCAGGCGTGGTTTCACGTTAATTGAACTTCTGGTCGTGATCGCGATCATCGCGATCCTGATTGCGCTGCTGCTCCCCGCCGTGCAGCAGGCCCGCGAGGCGGCACGGAGGACGCAGTGCAAGAACAACCTGCACAACATCGGGCTGGCGCTGCACAACTACCACGACACGTTCAATATCTTTCCGCCGGCGCTCAACCACTCCGGCCGCTACAACAGCGCTGCGTTTTTCACCGGCAACAACCGCGTCCTGAACACTCCGGGCTGGATCTTCCTCCTCCCCTACTACGACCAGGCGCCGGCCTACAACCTGTTCAACCACAACGTCGCCACGACGAACGACAACGGCAGTCCGTACGGCATGCCGATCGCAGGGGACCCGAACCTGAACCTGCAGGTCACGACGTTGCAACTGGACATCCTGAAGTGCCCGTCGCATCCGCAAGCGGGAGAAGTGAGTTCGGCCGGAGCGACGTTTGACTCGAACCCCGCGCTGTTTTATACCCGGCGCAATGCGGTGCGAACGAGCTACCTGTTTTCGACCGGCAGCATCACAGACTACTCCGCGACTCACAAGCAGTACAACGACGCGATTTACCAGGCGACGTTCGGCAACAGCGGCGCGGCCAAGATTCGCGATCTCGTGGACGGGACGTCGCAGACAATCGTTGTCGGCGAGGGCTGGGGCGGAGCACAGTACAAGATCTCCTCGAGCTTCGGTCCTTGGGGCCTCCAGGGGGTCCACACCTGCTGTCACGGCTACCTTCCGAACAGCAGCAGTTCCACTCTCAGCCAGGCGACCATTGCGCCGTACGAGAGCAATTACAAGATCAACGCGGCCTACAACGGCGACGCGCTCGGGCGCCAATACGCCTGGGGCTTCGGCAGCGGCCACGAGGGAGGTGCCCAGTTTCTGTTGGGTGACGGCGCAGTCCGTTTCATCAGCGAGAACCTCAATGCCCTGGACTTCTGGCGGCTGAACTACATTCACGACCGTCAGGTTGTCGGTGAGTTCTGATCATTGTTGAACCATGAGCCGGCGACTCGACAGCGTGTCGGGCCGCCGGCCGATTTTCACGCGCGTCACCGCTGAATTTCCGGGTATCAGGACTCGGGGAATTCAGCGGTACGTCTCATTCTCATCTCCCCACAACTGTTTCCACCCCTGCTTCAGAAAATAGGTTTACGATGCGAATCTGCGGTTTGTTTCTGGTCGTACTTTCCGCCAGCTCGATGGCGGGATGTGGAGGAAAGGCCGCGGACGCGCGAAAGACGGCCGCGGTGTCGGGTGTGGTCACCGTCGGCGGCAAGCCCGTGGAAGGGGCGGAAGTCCACTTCATGAGTGAGAACTTCACCGGCTTCGGATTGACCGACGCCCAGGGCCGGTACCAGCTCGTTCAGGGAGCGGTCCCCGGACCGAACAAGGTATTCATTTCGAAAATCGAGGGGAAATTGGAGGGCATTAGTCTCGACCCGGAGGCCGGCATGGACGCGGAGCAGTTTCGCGCGGCCGCCGAGGGAGTGGCCGGCTCCCCCGATGCACCCAATCCCGAAGACATCCCCCACGAATCAATCCCGGAGGAATACAGCAATCCCGAGAAGACGAAGCTGACCTACGACGTGCCGGAAGCGGGCACGGAATCGGCGGACTTCCGATTGTAGCCCCGCGCCCTGTAAACCGGCGCGGCGCTTGACATCGCTTCAGACTGCTGTATTGTGATCTGAGACTTCATGTCCTGTCGATCCGGCACCTTCACCGCCGGAGGAATATCAACGTGTGTCGCGGCCTTGAGTTTCGGCGCGGCCCTTCGCGGCCTGCGGTGTGGCACCACCCGCAGCGGCTGCCGCGGTATGTCGTCCGTGCCGCACATCGCGTCTCCGATGTCAATCCGGTGAGCGAGCACCGCGTCTATCTGCGCATGGTGCGCTGCTCCAGCGGCGGCTGGTAGCCTCTCCACAATTCCTGCAGGCTTTCCACCTGTCGCAGCCGGCAGATCTGCAAGCGCGCGGCAGTTTGTTCTGGTTGGTCACCGGCCATCATGGCGACTTCAACGACTGCGTGTTCCGGTTTGTCACGTGCTCAACGGAATGCCGTTGCGGACGGCGTTCCTTTTTCATCTCTCTTTACGCGGAGGTACACACATGCAACGCTGTCGAATACGGAGGGGGTTCACACTCATTGAGTTACTGGTGGTGATCGCCATCATCGCGATCCTGATCGCCCTGCTGCTGCCCGCCGTGCAGCAGGCGCGCGAGGCGGCGCGCCGCACGCAGTGCAAGAACAATCTGCACAACGTCGGGCTGGCGCTGCACAATTACCACGACACTTTCCGGATCTTTCCGCCAGCCCTGAATCACTCCGGCCGGTACAACAGTGCTGCGTTCTATGACGGTGCCGCCAATCGCGTGCTGAATACGCCGGGCTGGGTGTTTCTGCTGCCGTTCTATGACCAGGCGCCGGCGTACAACCGGTACAACCACAATGTCTGCTCGAGCAACTCCAATCCCTATGGCCTGCCGCTCGCCGGCACGGAGAACACGAACCTCCAGATCACATCGCTGCAGGTGGATCTGCTCAAATGCCCTTCGCACCCGCAGGCGGGCGAAGTGAGCACGTACGATCCGGGCGGGACCAGTTTCTACACCCGCCAGAACGCCGTGCGCACAAGCTACCTGTTCTGCGTCGGCTACCACACGGACTACGACGCGGCGCATACCAACTACAACAATGACGTTCGTCAGGGCGCCTTCGGCAACAGCGGCGCGGCCCGGATCAGGGACCTGACCGACGGCGTCAGCATGACCACGCTGGTCGGCGAGGGGTGGGGAGGCGGCCAGTACAAAACCTCGTCCCACTACGGTCCCTGGGGACTGGCGGGCATCCACACCTGCTGTCACGGCCGCGTCGTCAGCACCACCGCCGTGACAAACCCCGCCGCGTTCACACCCTACGCCCGGGACTGGCATCTCAACGCCAACTACACGGGCATTCAGGGGAAGCAGTACGCTTGGGGCTTCGGCAGCGGACACGAAGGGGGCGCCCATTTCCTGTTCGGCGACGGGGCGGTCAACTTCCTGAGCGAGAACATGGACTACCGCAACTTCGTGCTCCTGAACTACATTCACGATCGTCAACCGGCTCAGTTCTGAGGCTGAGTCTGCGGCTGGCTTGACCAGTTCCGCACTTTGACTGCGTCCCGGCGATGCCTGTCGGCGCGCCGGGACGCAGTTGTGGCGCCTGTCCACGCGCACGTGCTTTTGGCGTGAAGCACATAACATCGTAACCCGAAGCGTAAGCGAGGGGCTGAGTTACGTCGACGTCCAATCACCTGCCTTGCGCCCCTGGTGACGCAGCGCAACATCAAAGGGCGTCAGCGAGGGGCTGAGTCGCGTCGACGTCCGATCTTCGGATTCACGCCTCTGGTCAAGGCATTCTCCCGGCGCATCGCGCGAAGCGCAACATCAAAGCGTGCGATTCACGCGATGGCGATTCCCAGCGAGATTCTGTTGTACGCAACATCAAAGAGCACATGCGCCGGGCCGGTCTGACGCCCCTGCGGCCGGATCGCCGCCTTCATCCCGCGCGCTTCGCATCACCTCGTCCAGCAGCCGTTGCGCATCACGGTCCGCCGGGGCATAGCGCACCGCGATCTCCAGGTGGCGTCGCGCCTCGGCCGTTCGCCCGAGTTGCAGCAGGATCCGGCCGGCATTGGCGTGCGCCGCGGCATGCGTCGGGCGATAGCGCGCCGCGTCCTCAAAAGCGGCCAGCGCGGCCTCGCCGCTGCCAAGCTGCTCGAGAGTATGCCCGAGATTGTACCAGGCCAGCGCGTAGTCCGGCTTCAGCCGAATCGCCGCACGGTAATGTTCCTCGGCTTGAGGGAACCGCCGGCTGAGAGAACAGACGACGCCGCGCTGAAACCGGACTTCGGCAGAGTCGGGATGCAGCGCGGCAGCGCGGTCGAGCGCCCGGTCCGCGTCTTCGGGCCGGCCCGCTTCCACAAGGGCGCGGCCGAGCGCGCAATGGACGCGGGGATCGCGGGCCCCCTCCCGCAGCGCGGCCTCCAGAACTTCGACGGCTTCCGCCGCCCGCCGCTGCTGCAGCAGGCTCTCCGCCACGTCGAGGTGCCGCCCCGGGTCCCGCCGCAACAGCAGCACGTCAGCCGCCAGCGGGTCGATCCACGGCAAGGGGACGTCCGGCAGGGGTTCTGCGGCCGCGATTTCCCGTGCGGCGGCCTCCGCGTCCCCCGTCCGCTCATACAGGGCCGCCAGTAATTCGCGAACCTGCCGCGATTCGGGTGCGAGCGACGCCGCCTGCCGCGCCCACGGCAGCGCTTCGGCAATCCGTCCACGCGCGATCTCCAGCCGCGCGAGCGCGACGCACGGCCGGGGTTCCTGCGGCGTCAGCTGCCGAGCGGTGCGGAGCTGCTCCGCGGCTTCGTCGTATTGCTCCCGTTCAAACAACAATTCCCCCAGCCGGTTGTGGGCCACGGCCAGATCCGGGCGCAGGTCCGTCGCCCGGCGGAACGAACGAGCCGCCGCCTCGCGGTCGGCCGACATCACGGCCAGACCGCGCAGATAGGGCCAGCGTACCTCGCCCGGTGCGCGCCGTTCCGCCAGTTCAAAACAAACCTCTGATTCCGCGTCGTACTGATGCGCCAGCAGCACCATCCCCAGGTGACCCCAGGCCGCCCCGTCCAACGGCGATTCACGCACCTGTTGCTGTGCCTGCCGGATGGATTCTGCCACAAGGGGATCACACCGGTCGAGGTCGATCGCGGGCGGCGGCGGCGCCGAAGGAGCGAGCGTGGCCTGCCGGTACTTCCAGACGCCGGCTGCCAGGGCCCCAACCGCCACGACGGCCAACAGGGACGCGGCGGATCGCGAGGCGGCCCCGCACCGTGTTGACGCGACGAATTGCAACGGCTTCAGCGTCATGGCGCGGGCCCCCGGCCCCGTTCGACGACGACGAACCGGTCCACGCCGCCTCCGGGAAAGGACTCTTCGAGTCCGTCCGGCCAGCGGATCGTAATGCGGTCCACGGCCGTGGCGGAGCCGAGCCCGAAGTGGACGCGCGGATCGTGCGAACTGAGGTAACTGGTTCCCGGAACGGCAGCGCGGCGCCACTGCCGTCCCGCGGCTTCCACAGTGACGCCGGCGCCGTACGCATCCCGCCCTCCCAGGGCGGGGTCGACCACCCTGACGGAAAGCCAATGGCCCGGTTTGGGAGCGTTGTTGAGGAACAGGCGCGCGGCTCCGGCCGTGTTCGTCACGAGCAGATCGACATCTCCGTCGTTGTCGACGTCGCCGCAGGCCAGCGCGCGAGAGACCTCGCGACCCGCGGCGAACGGCTCGTCAAAGCGACCGTGAAGTGCAAATTGACCCTGACCGTTGTTGAGAAACAACTGGTTCGATTCGACATAGGCGTCCCAGAACGAACCGCTCTTCGCGTGACCGCTCGCGCCGTCCTCCACGCGTGTACCGCGGCTGCTGCGGACGCGGCCGTTCACAACCGCCAGGTCCAGATCGCCATCCTGCTCGAAGTCCACCAATGCCACTCCAAACCCCGTGAGGGGCAGGCTGGGCTCGAATATCCCCACACTCCGGCACGAGTCGTGGAACATCTCGTCGCCGGAACTCAAGTAGACCGCGTTGCTCTCTCCCTCCAGGTTCGTCACGACGATGTCCAGGACGCCGTCGTCATTCAGATCGCCCAGCGCCGTCCCCATGCCTCCCTGTGCACGCCCCACGGCATCGTAGGCGACCCCGCGCAACACGGCCTCATCGCGAAACGTGCCATTGTGCTGATTCACCCACAACCGATTGGCGTGGCCGTCGTTGGCCACGTAAAGGTCCGCCCATCCGTCGCCGGTCAGGTCCGCGCAGATCACGCCCAGTCCCGCACCGGACCTCGTGGCGATCCCGGAGGTGACGCTGACGTCCTCGAACCGGACCTCCCCCGCTGCGGACGATCCCGTGTCCGGCGCGTTCGCGGGAGTGCGCCCCGTCAGGTTCCGGTACAGCGTGTCGGCGGTCGGAGGAAACATCGCCGGGTTGCAGTAGTCGAGGCGGCCCCCCGGGTCCAGGCAGGGCTGCCCGGGCTGGTAATCGACGTAGTTGGCGACGAACAGGTCGAGCCAACCGTCGCGGTCGTAATCGACGAACGCCGCCGACGCCGACCAGCGTTCGTTGTCGATTCCGGCCGCTTCGGTCACGTCGGCAAATGTCCCGTTGCGCTGATTGAGGTAGAGCCGGTCCGGACCATGGTTGGTGAGATAAATATCGGGCCAGCCGTCGTTGTTCACATCGCCGATCGCTACACCCATTCCATATCCGTGATTTCCAAGCCCCGACAGTTCGGTCACGTCGACAAACCGTCCGACCGATTCCTGCCGGAACAACCGGCTGGATGCGGTCCCGGCCGGATTGCTTTCCGAGCGTCCCTCCCCGAACTCGGCCTGCCCCGTGTTGACCAGGTACACGTCCAGGTCGCCATCCAGATCGTAATCGAGGAACGCAGCCCCTGGCGACATGATCTCGGGGAAGAAATACGTTCGCTCGCCTCCCACCGCGTGCTGAAAGTGAAGTCCCCACGCCTCTGTGACGTCGACGAACATCGGCGCACCGGTCGGATTCTGGAGAGACCGCTCCGGTGCGGGTGGGGACTCTGGAAGGGTCTCCTCGCGGCCACATCCGGCAGACCACGCAATCAGCAGGAGCAGCCCGAGCCGCAAAAAGACGCGCGCGGCGGGCAAGTCTCCACGCCGCCGACGGTGGAAGCAACAGCGCGGATTGCTTTGGGAGCGGCAGAAGGCAACGTCGGAATACACCCTGCTCATCTCCGTTCAGGTTCGATGCTCACCGGGTCGATCGCAGCGCGGGTTTCCCGGGTTGGTGCAGTGCGGGCGTCTTGCCGGGATCATGGTTCCGGGCGGGAGAGGACGCGGGACCGGGCCGCCCAGGCAGCCGCTTCTTCCGGTTTGCCTGATCTGGCCAGTAATTCGGCGAGGGCCTGTGCGATGTCCGCGCGAAAGGGATTGATCTCAGCCGCTCTCCGCAGTGCTGTTTCGCTGTCGGATTGCCGGGTCGCCTGCCGCGCGATTCCCAGCAGCAACCAGTCCTCCGAGTGCCGCCGGCGCTCGACAAGCTGGGCCAGCCAGCGTTTCGCCTCCGCAGGGTCTCCCGATTGCAGCGAGGTATCGGCCAGAACGAACAGCGCGTTGACGGCGGCATTTGGCGAGAGATTTCCGTTCTCCAGGGCGCGCTGGGCCGCCGTTCGCGCGAGCGTCCAGTTCTCCGCCCAATACAATCGCGCCAACGTGGCCGGCACCTCGGGGTCATTGTCGGCCGCGTCCTGGACGCCTTCGAGGAGTTGCCGGGACCGGTTAAGGCACCAGTTCCTCTGGTCGAGCGTCGGCATGCGCTCGGCCGCCTCCGCGTAGGCGAGCCCCAGGCAGCGCCGCTGCACCGCGTCGGCTGTCCCTGCGGATTCGAGCAACGTCCGCAGCGGCACCGGGACCGCCGCCGCCGCCGCAGGAGATTCGTCCATGTCGCGGTGAATCCCGATCCGGTGATGGGTAAAGGCGATGTGGGGTATGTCCGTCTCGGTCTGCGGCATGTGGCAAACGAGGCAATTGTCCTGGATGTCGGTGCGCCCCGGATTGTCGGCGGGGAGTCGGCATCCACCCTCTCCGTGACATTCCAGGCAGCGATTTCGCACGAAGCCCGGCTCCGCCTGCGCTCCCTTGTCGGCATGCAGTTGATGACACGTCGTGCAGGTCAGCGTCCCGGATTCGATGTAGCACCGGCTGAGCCACATCTGCTCTGTGTGCCCGACGACCTTCATTGGATTCGGACCCTCGTCGACGCGGTAATCGAGGCGATTCGCCGTCAGGGGCCGGCCGGGTGCATGGTCCATCGCACCCTGCCCCGGAAAGAACACGGTCGCGTCCCCCCGCAGATGGCATTGCGAGCAGATCGCCTCGGTCAGTTCTCGCGACAGCTTGCCGGGGTGTACGATCGGGTCAACGCCCTGAGAACCGGCTCCAGGGGTGACAGGGACGCTGGGAGCGTCCGAGTCACTCGGTTCGTTGCGCCGGAAAGCCACGTGTTCCGCTCCCCCCCCGTGGCAGCGCTCGCAGCCGATCGCCAGCTCATCGAACGCGATCCGGTGATAGCTCCTGTCGATCGCGGAGGCGCGGCCGACATGGCAGGCAAGGCAACCCATGTCGGCCGGACGCTCAAATCCCGGAGGCTCGGGCACGTCGTAGCCGGGGGACAGGTCCCAGGCCTTCCGCGAGGCGTACCATGTGATGGGAGATTCCACCAGAAAGCCGTCGTCCTCGACGAGATACGTGCGGGAGTGCCGTCCTGAGCCGACGAGGTACTTGAGCGGGTAGTCTGCCGCAATCTCGTCGCCCCCCGGAACGGCAACCCATTCCCGATGCCGCATCTGCCCCTGCTCGCGATACACCCGGTAGGAGCGACCGGATTTCGCGTGTTCGAACGCGCCGTCGGGCGGTTCACTCGCCGGGTCGACGAGCGAGAGCGACCGGCTGTGCGCGGTTTGCAGATAGGACTCGAACTGGTCGGCGTGACATTCGGCGCAGACGCGGCTGCCGACATAGACCGGCGGAGCAGCCGGCGCCGCGGCCGGGGCTGCGACGCTGGCAACGGGTGCAGGCGCCTGTCCCGGCTTCGCGGAGTCGCGACAGGCCGGCAGACACAGCAGCACTGCGATCGTGCAGCCGAGAGGGACCGCTTGCCGCCCGGCACGGCGGTCAACGGGCGGCGTCATGAGATTCACTCTCACAGACAGGATGACCGGCGACATGCCGATTTCCGATGGGGAACGGATCAGCGACACACCTATTGGAATCGCTGCATGCAATCGGCGTCAACGCCGGGCGCCTCACCCGGGACTCCACGTGCCGCCCCCGAGTCGGTATCTTCAGCAGCTCAGGCGTTGACGCCGAAGTCGGCATCCTTTTCTGCGAATGGACCAGCCGCCATGAGGATCGCAGTTCGACTGTTGCCGGTCGTGTCGGTTTTCTGGGTGAAATTGGCCGCCGCCGCGGATCTTCCGCGAGTCGTCGAGATCTGGCCCGGCAACGCGCCGGAAGAGATGGGCGGGATCGGCGAGGAAAAGGTCGTTATGTCGCCGGTGCTCGACCGCACTCAGGTCGAGGTCACCGAATCCACGCGGATGATCACCAACGTCACAAAGCCGACGCTGACAATCTACCGGCCGGCCGAAGACGCCGATACCGGCGCGGCCGTCGTGATCTGCCCTGGCGGCGGCTACTGGAACCTGTACTGGCAACTGGAAGGCGAAGAGGTCGCGG
>CAZWGW010000101.1:317-13929 GCA_964633565.1 uncultured Planctomycetaceae bacterium | reverse complement strand
GCCACCACCGACCGGAGCGCCCAGTGAGCCCCAACAACCAGCAACTCCACGTCGCTTTCGGTTCCGGCCTGGCCTCCATCGGGATAAGCGGCCGCGAGCCACGGCCGCGCGACGAGATTGATCCGGTACACATAACTGGGGTCGCCGTGATGCGTGAGATTGGCGATCCGCAACAGGTACTCCGCCGGCTGTTCCGCCCGAACAACAAGCACCGGGTCGCTGCCGACAGTCACCTGGTCCACCGGCACAGGGTGGCCGGCGAGGTCCAGTAGCTCGACCACCGGGTCGAGCCGCGAACCGAGCCGGCTGGCCATGACTTCGCACGACACCACACTGCCGGCTTCCACGGCAAACCGGTAATAGTCGACATCCCGCTCGCCGTTGATCTGACCGTTGAGTGCAACAGGGACGGTCACCGCCTCCGCGTGCTCCGGAATCGAGTTCGACTCATGTTCGATGAACTCCGGCAGATCGCCGATCACGAATGGCCGCGAATGAGTCCCCCCCTGCGCGCAACTCAATCGCCACCAGACCAGGCCGAGGGGAGCATCGTCTGCGATCGTGATTTCGGACGTCCACTCTTTGGGATACGTCGCCGGAATCTCCGTCGGCTTGCGCGGCGTGGAGGGTTCGCCCGCGACGTCGACGCGCTCCCCCAGTAACTCCGGCGCGGTCACCCCCTCGCCAAATACGTGAAACTCGGCTCCCGGGGGCAGGCACTCTGCTCCGACACGCAGCGGGATCGTTGTGCCGCGCCGTCCACCGGCCGGGAACGTATGCGTTGCCGAGGGAGAGTATTCCGGCTTCGGCTGCGCGAAGACCGGACTCGAAATTGTCACCAGCAGCGCTGTGACGATGCCGCGGCAGAAGCAGCGTCCGTCATACGCCATGTGCGTGTTCCTCATGGCCAAGAATGCGTTTCAAAACACTCCGGCCCCCTCACCCCGGCCCTCTCCCCTCGGGGGAGAGGGAGGTATTGAAATACCGTCTATGCGAACAACTCGGTGACGACCTTACCTCCGTCGACCAGCGGCACCGGGCGGCCGAGCGGCGTGTGCAGCACGTGCGTATGGTCGATCCCCAGGGCGTACAGAATCGTGGCCGCCATGTCCTCCGGTGTGATGGGGCGGTCGATGACCTCGCCGGCGATCTTGTCGGTGGCGCCGATCACCTGGCCGCCGCGGACCCCGCCCCCCGCCATGACGATGGAAAACGCATTCGGCCAGTGGTCGCGCCCCGCCAGATCGTTGATCCGCGGCGTCCGGCCAAACTCGGTGGTGATCACGACCAGCGTCTTCTCCAGCAGCCCGCGGTCCGACAGGTCGTTGAGCAATGCCGGGATCGCCTGATCGAACGCCGGGCACAACAACTCGCGCAGGCTGAACGTGTTCTTGCGGTGCGTGTCCCAGTGGCCGTTTTCGATGCTCACGAACCGGCAGCCGGCCTCGATCATCCGCCGGGCCAGCAGCGAACACTGGCCGATGCTCGTCATGCCGTAGCGTTCGCGCATGGCGTCGGATTCGCGTGAGATGTCGAACGCTTCCCGCGCCTGGTCGGACGTCATCAGCCCCTGCGCCTTGTGATAGAACTCGTCGAGCGCCCGGACCGGCGCGGCGACTTCGTCGGCAGGACGGTCAAAATGATTGAGCGTCTCCAGCGCCGTCTGCCGACGACGGCTGCGGGAGGACGTGATCGATTCCGGCAGCGTGATGTCCCGCACGGAGAAATCTGGCGCGGCGGGATCGGCTTCGATGACGAACGGTCCGTATCCCGCCCCGAGAAACGCCGGGCCGCCGCTGTTCAGGAAGTTGGGGACCGAGATGTACGGCGGCAGCGCCCCGGGCCGGCCGAGCCGGGCGACCATCGATCCCAGGCAGGGGTGCTGATTGTTGTTCTGGTTGCCGTTGAAGTCCCCGGCCCCCGGCTGCTTGCCGGTCATCATGATGTGAAAGCCGCGGCCGTGATCGGAGTCGCCGTGCGTCATCCCCCGCAGGATGGCGAACTTGTCCGCCACCGTGGCGATGCCCGGCAGCACATCCCCCACCTGGATCCCCGGCACGGGTGTGCTGATCGGTTTGAAGTCCCCCCGGATTCCGTCCGGCGCGCCCGGCTTGAGGTCCCACATATCCTGATGCGGCATCCCGCCGATGATGAAGATGAAGATGCAGTTGACGTCGTCACGCCCCGGAATGGCGGCGCCGGCAGTCTGCTGGAGCCGCAGAATGTCGGCGAGGCCTAATCCGCCCAGGGCGCCGACCTGCAGGGCTCTGCGTCGTCCGAATCTGTGCGATGCGAATGACCTCACAATTTCGCTCCCATCAGTGCACAAACAGGAAGTCGTACGAATTCAACAACGCCCACAGAAAATCTTCGGCCGCGTCTCGCGGCGCTTCCTCGGCAAACAGGCGCTCCGCCACGTCTCGCTCGCGCTCACCGGCCGGGCGCCCAATCGCCGCCAGACAGAGTTCTTCCACGAGCTCATCACGCGCAACACCGCGCTCCACCAGTTCCGCGATCCGTCCCTGCGGCGACGACAACCGGGCCTGCATCTCCGGGGCGTTCATCAGGTGCAGCGCCTGCGCCACGGAAGGTTCGTCCGACTTGCCGCACTCGCAGGGGGTCTTCCGTTCGGACCGGCCGAACGTGTCCAGGAAGTACGACGGAAAACGGTTGTCCCAAACCTGGATCGCCCGCGTCCCCTCCGTCATCCCCGGAAACGACTCCGGCACGCCGGTGACCTGGCAGACGGCATCCAGCAGCACCTCGGCCGGCAACCGCTTGACCAGAAAGTGTGAATAGTTCTGCGCGTCGTCGGCGTTTGTTTCGTTGGCGGCGCTCGACAGTTGGTATACGCTGGAATTCAGGATGAGCCGCATCACCGCCTTGAGGTCGTAATCCTCGGTGACAACCTGCTCCGCCAGCCAGGCCAGCAGCGGCTCATTGCTGGCGGGGTTCGTGGAGCGCAGGTCGTCGACCGGTTCGACGGGGCCGCGACCCAGGAAATGCCGCCACAAACGGTTGGCCACCAGTCGCGCGAAGTACGGGTTGTCGGAGGCTGTCATCCACTCCGCCAGCGGCACGCGCGGATCGATGTCCGCGGCAGCGACGATCGATCCGCCGGGGGGGCGCAGCGGAGCCGGCGCGCCGGTCAGTGGCAACGTCGTCTCACGGTATCCGCTGTGAAACACCAGTTCCCGCTGCCGGCCGACGTCTTTGCGTTCCAGACCGTTGAAGAAACCGGCCATTCCGTAGAAATCGGCCTGCGCCCATTTCTCGAACGGGTGATGATGGCACTGGGCGCAGTCCAGCCGCACGCCGAGAAACGCCTGGCTGACGGCCCGCGCCAGTTCCTCCGGCGTGCGCTGCGCCCGGTAAAAATTCACCGGCCCGTACTCACCCGAATTACCGGTCGCGGTGATGAGTTCACGGACCCATGCGCCGTACGGCCGGTTCGTCGCCATCTGCTGTCGCAGCCACTGCTGAAACTCGTAAGCGCCCCGCTCTCCCAGTGCCTCGCGGTCGACCAGCAGCACGTCGGCCCATTGCAGCGCCCAATAGTCGGCGAACTCCTCGCGATTGAGCAGTGCATCGATCATCCGGGCGCGTTTGGCCGGATCGCGGTCGGCAAGAAACGACCGCACATCGTCCGGTTCCGGCAGCGTGCCAAGCAGGTCGATCGACACGCGCCGCAGAAGCGCCGCGTCGTCCGCCGTCTCCGACGGCGCGATTCCAATCCGCCTCAGCTTGTCCCACACCAACCGATCGATCTCGCCCGTGAATCGCGGATCGGGAGGCAACCGCAGGTTGGGATCGCGCGGCACGAGCACCCGCGCCACGCCGACCTGCCCCATGTAGTTGACCGTTACGGCCGCATCCCCCGGCGCGGCGCCGGCGTGAATGCGTCCCTCCGGATCGACATCGGCCACGGCGGCGGCGTTACTGCTGTAGGCTGCAGCGGAAGTGACGTCGCGCTTGGACCCATCGGAGTAAACAGCCGTCACCGAGAGCGACTGCTCCGCCCGCGGCGCGAGCGTGCTGTCACCCGGTTCAACACGGATCGACGCCAGCGTCGGCGCATGCGGGTCACCCCACGGCAGCCCCTGTCGAATCCACTCGATCAGCAATCGATGGTCGGCCGATCCCGGCGCACAGCGGCGCCCGCCGCCGTGCGGCACCAGTGCCGCGGCCTTCTCGACCAGCAGGCTCTGTTCCGGATCCGCCGGGAACACGCGCCGGCCGCGCGACTGCCGGACGAGGGCGTCGTAATCCGCCCGCGGATCGTATCCGAAGACCGATAGTTTGAAACCGTTCTGCCCGGAGGCTTTCCCGTGGCAGCCGCCGCTGTTGCAGCCGAGCTTCGCGAAGAGGGGGATGATGTCGTTCTCGAAGTGGACCGGCGCCGCGGCGTCATCGCCGGCGAGAGTAACCGACACGCTCAACAGCAGACTCAGACTCCACATCGCAACGGCGATGCGCGTCAGCGTCATGCTGGGGGCGGGATGGTGCATCAACGGGGCCGACTCCGAAGTCGTTCCGTGGCGGGCGGGAGATCGCATCAACGCGTATCGATATTATCGGATACGATCGCGTGAAATGAAAGCAACCGCCGTCGACGATGTCCCGCGGGAACGACCGGCGCGCTATTGCTGCCGGTCGACGCGGTTACACGCAGTGCGCCGGGCGATCTGCTGATATACTCGCAGTCTCCGGATACCGCCTTTCGCTCCGCGAAAGGCGACAGGACTGCCATCACAGAGACCTGCGCCATGAAGCGTCGTCAGTTTCTCGCAGCCGGCAGCGCACTGTCACTCGGTGCGGCAGCAGGTGTCTATGGAGATTGGGAGCCAAGCCAGCGGTATCCCGATCCGCTCATCAGGATCATCGATCCCGTCTTCGCGAAGTACCGCCTGCCGCTCGCCAAGGTGGAGCGCATCGCCACCGGCATGCGCTGGTGCGAAGGTCCCGTCTGGTTCGGCGACGGTCGCCACCTCCTCTGGAGCGACATCCCCAACAACCGCATCATGAAATGGGAAGAAGAGACCGGCGCGGTGAGCGTCTTCCGCCATCCGTCGAACAATTCGAACGGCAACACGCGCGACCGCCAGGGGCGGCTGCTCACCTGCGAGCACGACGCCCGCCGCGTGACGCGCACCGAATACGACGGCTCGATCACCGTCATCGCCGACCGCTACGATGGTAAACCGCTCAACTCACCGAACGACATCGTCTGCAAATCCGACGACTCCCTCTGGTTCACGGACCCGCCGTTCGGCATCCTGGGATACTACGAGGGGCATCCGGCGAAAGTCGAACTGCCGACGAACGTCTACCGCTGGAACCCGCAATCGCATGAACTGGCCGTCGTCGCCGGCGACATCGCCCGCCCGAACGGACTGGCGTTCTCGCCCGACGAGTCGAAGCTTTACATCGTCGAGGCCGGCGTCTCGCCGCGTGTAATTCGCTGCTTTGACGTCGTCGACGGCACGCGGCTCGCCAACGGCCGCACTCTGGTCACCGCCGAGCCGGACGGTACTCCGGACGGCCTGCGGGTCGACGTCGACGGCAATCTGTGGATCGGCTGGGGGATGGGCCGTGAGGGGCTGGACGGCGTGTCGGTCTTTAGTCCGGAGGGGACGCTGATCGGCCGCATCGACCTGCCGGAACGCTGCGCAAACCTGTGCTTTGGCGGCCGGCACCGGAACCGGCTGTTCCTGTGCGGGAGCACGTCGGTGTATTCGGTGTTCGTGAATACTCAGGGAGTGGGGAATGGGTGAGGAAGTTCCGCACAGACTCCGCTGATCGTTTCCGCATGCCTCTGTTGGAGTTCGCGATGTCCGCGCACAATGCCGCGCTGATCCTGTCCCTTGCCTGCTTCCCGATGCCCGTCGCAGCCGGGCCGCCGACGCCCGTCCTGCTGCAGTCCACCGGTGCCGGCGAAGGGCCCGCCTGGCATCCGGACCTCGGGCTGCTCACCAGCGGTGAAGGACACGTGATGCGGCGGGACCGCGACGGCAAGCCGTCCGTGTTCCTGGAAGGGGCTGGTTCGAACGGGCTGATGTTCGACTGGGAGGGTCGGCTGATCCTGTGCCAGCCGGCATTTCGCCGCGTCGCGCGGCGCGAGGCCGATGGGTCACTCACGATGCTGGCCGAACGCTATGACGGCAAGCCGTTCAATCAGCCCAACGACCTGACGATCGATACGAAGAACCGCATTTACTTCTCCGACCCGTGCTACGGCGACCGGAGCCGCATCGAGTTATTCGACGACCAGGGGCGGGCCATCGAGGGGGTGTATCGCATCGATCCCGACGGCCGCGTGGCCCGGATCATCACACACGAGGTCGATCGGCCCAACGGCCTCGTCGTCACGCCGGACGACCGCTTCCTGTACGTGGCCGACAATAACAACAACACCGTCGGCGGCGCGCGGAAGCTGTGGCGGTTCGACCTGCGGACGGACGGGACGGTCGACCTTGATTCCCGCCGGTTGTTCCATGACTGGGGGATGACGCGCGGTCCGGACGGGATGAAACTTGACGCCCAGGGGCGGCTCTACGTGGCTGCCGGATTGAATTGCCCCAACCCGCCGTTTGAAACGCAGGAGCAGCCAACGGCCGGCGTCTACGTCTTTTCGCCGGAAGGTGAAATGCAGCAGTTCATTCCGATCCCGCGCGACGAGTGTACGAACTGCGCCTTTGGCGGCGACGACTTCAAAACGCTGTTCGTGACGGCCGGCGGCACACTCTGGAGCGTGCGTGTGGACACGCCGGGGCGGCCGGTCTGGCCGCCGGCCCCTCGTTGACAGCCGTGCCCCGTTCGGCCTATTGTGGGGCCTCAGGACGTCAGCTTGTGCTGAAGCGTGTCTCCGGCCTCGGACGGCCACTTCCCGGACCAGGTCCTCCATTCGAAGGGGTAGGAGTCATGTCGCGTTTCTCCGCCAGGCTGTGGTGTCAGGTGTTCTGCGCCGGCGGCCTGTTCTTCGCTGCCACGACGAACACGCAAGCCTGTCTGTTCCCCTGCCTGTGGGGGGGGTGGGGCTGGGGCGGAGGCTATGGCCCTCCGGCTTACTACGGCGCCCCGGCCTGCGGCAGCCCGTGCGGCACCGGCGGGTGCGGGTACTACCGCGGCTACGCTTCGGGCGGCTGTGACCCGTGCGCCTGTTCTCCCTGCGGTTCGCCGTGTGGGACAGGTTGTGCGACCGGCGCCTGCGGCGTCAGTTATTTTGACGGCCGCCCGGTCCCCGATAACGGCCCTGCCGCCAGTGGAGGCAAGACCTACTTCGACGAGCAGGGCAATTCTGCCACGACGCCGCCGGCCGGTGAGGACGACTTCCAGAAGCCGCGGGAGGGAGAATACGGCCCCAACAAGCGCAGCGAGGGGGCGAATCCCGAGGCTGGCGCCGCTCCGGAAGGGACGACGCCGGAAGGGGCGACTCCCGATGGCGACGTACTTCCAGGCGACACAAACGCCTTGCAGCCGCTGCGCGAACTGGACGCGGTCGTAACGCTGCGGATGGCCCCCGTGCGCACGCGCCTGCGAATTGAGGCGCAATACCGGCTGCCGCACGTGGCGCGTCTGACGGTTGAGCCGCAATCTCCGTGGCTGCCGGTTGCTTCGGAACGAAGCATCGCCCGGAAGTAATTCCACGTCGCAGTTGACGAAAGCGGCTGCACGCGATTGGCACGGTCGTGCCGCGGGCTAGAGTTGGCTGCGCGCTTCGGCGTCGGCTTCGGGCCCGACGGAATACAACGTCGGCATGTTGTTTGCGGGCAACGACCGGCTGCCGGAAATACGTCGGAATCAACGCGCACGCGATGCGGGAGAATGACCATGTGGCTCGACGTGACGCTCCTCGTCACGCTGATCGGCAACGACGCACGGCGGCGGAACCAGTTCGATACCGCCATGTTGCGCCGGGGATGGACCAAGGACCCGCAGGCGGACGATTCCTACCGCACGGGGCTGCAGGACGTGGCGTCGGACGACGAAGTTGTTCAGGTTTGTGAACGCGACGTCAAGCAGTCGGCATACGTGGCGGGCGTCTCCCGGTATCAGGCGACCTGCCTGATCGCCGCCGACGGATTCGACAGTCCGGACGAGGGCAGCCCGTGCGACTTCGGAAACTGCCTCGATCTCGGCGACCAGGTCCCCTGACAGCGCTTGCGCGCCGCGGACGGAGCGCCCGGATCGTTCGGCAGCGTTTACAGACGTGCGGCAACCGCACTCCAGGCGAGGAGCGCATCCCGGACGGGGCCGACATCGTGCACGCGCAGCAGGTCGACCGACTGCATGGCGGCGGCAATCGCCACGCCGATGGTGCCGCTGAGACGCTCGTCGATGGGCCGGCCGGGGAGCTTCTTGAGAAAGCCCTTGCGCGAGTGGCCGATCAGGACCGGACGCCCCAGCGCGCGGAACCGCCCGATCGACGACAGGATCTGCAGGTTGTGCTCCGCCGTCTTGCCGAACCCGATGCCCGGATCGATGACGACGCGGTCACGATTGATCCCGGCCGAATGCAGCGACTCAACCCGGGCCGCGAGGTGTTGTGCCACTTCGTTGACGACGTCGTCGTACCGCGGGTCCTGCTGCATCGTCTGCGGGTTGCCGCGGATGTGCATGCAGATCACGCCGCAATCGGATTCCGCACAGACGTCCACCATTTCCGGATCAAACGTCAGCCCGGAGACGTCGTTGACGATCGACGCTCCGGCGGAGAGCGCCTGACGGGCCACTTCCGACTTGCTCGTATCGACGGACACCGGCAGGCGGGACTGCGCGCACAGCCGCTCGATGACCGGCAGCACGCGGCGCAGTTCGTCCTCGAGCGGGACCGGCGCGGCGCCGGGGCGCGTTGATTCGCCGCCGACGTCGAGCAGGTCCGCCCCGTCGTCAGCCAGCCGCAGCGCGTGGTCCACTGCGGCCGCCGGGTCATCGAACCGCCCCCCGTCGGAGAAGCTGTCGGGGGTCACGTTGACGATCCCCATCAACAGCGGAAACGCGCCGAGATGACGTCGGTGAGGTCCAAGTTGCCAGGGGATTTGTCGCGGCATCGGTGTGCCAGTGTGCGGTGACGCGCGCTCGATTCCCGGTTTCTGTGAGACCAGGATCACTGCCGGGCCGTTGGTTTGACAACTGCCGGGCGAGCGGTATTGTATGCGGCAGATTCGCCGCCATCGACAGACTTTGCGCCAAGCGCCGGGTTCGATGGCAGGAGTGAATGGAGGCTGAGTGGTCGAATCACAGAGCTCGGAGCGGCTGCTCAGCATGTGTCCGATGCAATCCGAGACGGAACAATCCAGGAGGAAGACCATGCTGAAACGATTGATGACGGCTGCGGCGCTCGTCGCCATGCTGGTGCTGGCGGCCCAGTCCGCGCGTGCGGACGATGACGATTGCGATGACGATGACTATGAAGGCCGGTGTTGTCCGGTGAGCTGCTGCACGACGCAGATCAGCCACTGCCAGCCGGCCGCGTGCCAGACCGCTTGCGCGCCCGCCCCGACGTGCTGCAATGCCTGCCCGACCCGGTGCGCCAGCCATTGCGCATCGCGCTGCAGCACGCCGTGCGCCGCTCCGTGCGGCGGCAGCTACGCTCCGGCCACCGCGCCTGCCGGCGGGGCCGCGCCGCCGCAGGACGCCCCTCCGCCGCCGGCTGAACCGGGCGCCGATGCGGCGCCGAAAGCCACGGACGCCTGAGGCTGCCTGCTGCGCTCAATGCCCATCCGACAGGATTCGGATGGGCTTTTTGTTGCGCTCGGCGCGCTGCTGGAAGACTGGCCCGGCCGTGCCCGTCACGGCAGCCGCTCCCACCGGTCGGACGCGGCGTGGTAGAGATACGCATCCCGGTCGGGAAACAGGCGCCGGGCGGCGGTCAAATCCGTGCGGTCCGGCCGATAGCGGGCAAACAGGATGGCGGCATCGAGCGCCGGCGTGTTGACGACATGATCAATGTGCCGATCCGCCGGATCGGGGTCCACAAAGACCACGGCCCTGCGCCCGGCCGTGATTTGAGCCGCCTCCGCCTGGAATCGGCCGTGCTTCTGCCGCGCGAACGCCACTTCGCCGATGCCCTCCGGCAAGCGTCCAGGCCAGAGCGGGACGACCGTGAACCAGTTGACTGCGAGGGCAGTTGCAACCACGCCGCTCCAGCCAAGCGCGATGGCCGGCCTCCCGGCGTCGAACCAGGCGCCGACCTGTCGGCGCGTGGCCTCGGCGAACAGCAATAGCCACAGCGGCGCGGACTCAAAGACATAGTGCCAGCCCATGTTGCCCTCGTACCAGTACGGAACGTGCACGACGTGCAGCGACACGATGGCCCACCCGATGAGGCGCCAACCCGTGACGGATGATCGCGCTGCGGCCCCGGATGCCCGGGCGTCGGCCGGGAGCAGGAGCAATGCAATCATCCCCATCACGAGCGGTACGATCCCCAGCGTCCAGCGGAGACTGGCCGCCAGACGCCTCCCGACATTTCTGGCGGCGAGCGCGGGTGTCAGGTTCTCCGCCCACCGGTCGTAGTTCTGCAGCACCTTCGGACCCAGGTGTTGTTCTCCACGTTCGACGTTGTGGAATCCGTACACATGCCGCGGTGTGTAGACGTCCGTGTAGAGTTGATAGGGGGACAGCAGCGGATCGCCAGTGATCGCCCGGTTGTAGAAGCACAGGGCAATGAGGCCCGCCATGATCGGCCCGCCCAGCGCCACGGCCAGGCAGACTCGCTGGCGAACGGGCGCGCGTCGCTGCGGTGACGTGGTCGAGCCAGCGTCCTCTCCACCAACTTGCGGTCGCCCCATCAACAACCACCAACCAAAACAGACTCCGAAAGGGAGGGCGACGCCGAAGGCGCTCATCGGGCGGCAGAGCATGGCAAAAGTCAACGCGAAGCCCGCCGCCAGTCCGTTGAACCATCTTCCGCGCCGCAGCAGGATGCAAAACTGCCAGATGAACAGCGTCAACCCCACCAGCGTGGGGTGATGCGCAAGCAGGAGATTGCTGAACAGCGTCAGGCCGGGGGAGGCGGCGGTCAAAAGTCCTGCCAGCAGTCCGACCCCGATGCCGGACAGTTCGCATCCGATCTGGTAGACGGCCCACGCGATCAGCATGCCGGCGATCCAGTGACCGAAGTACGGTCCGGCAATCCGGCCGATCACGGCCATCCACAGTCCCGTGCCGGGAAAGTACCGGCTGGCAAATCGCCCCTCGTTCAGCACGTGCATCTGATCGAACAGTTCCGGCATCGGCTCGAAACCCGGGAACCAGATTCTGCCGGCGCGGAAGGTCTCCATCTGAAACAGGTAGCTGTACTCATCGTGGTAGGCGGGTGGAAGCCGCCCAAATTGCCGACCCACGTCGCGACTGGCCAGACCGGCGCAAACCGCCACAAGCAGACCACCGCAGATGCGAGCCACACGGAATTCCCGTGTCGCCGCAGTGGGGCCCTGGTCATTCGCGAACGAATCATGCTGTCCACGCCAGGCCGCCGCGCCTGTGCGCGGTGGTCCACTCCGCCGCATCCCGAGCAGCAGCGCGAGCAACAGCCACGGGAGGAACGGCAGCCAGTCTGCATTCATTCCGCAAAGCGATTCCGTCAGCGATCGAATCCGGTCCTCCGGATCGATCCATCGCCAGCACTCTGCGACGACGACGACGCTTGCGACCGCAGCGATCGCGCCAAACTGCCGCAGCGTCGCGCCTCTCAGCCGCCACGCGCGGGCAGATCCGGATTCCGAACCTTCCACCATCAGAGTTCGTGTGCGTCCCTTGCGCCTTTGCGCCCGTGCCGAAGCGTGCCGTTCCGATCGCCCTGCGTACAGACTGGCGCCTCGATCTTAGCGGCGGCTCGTCGGATGTCGAGTTGACGCCCTGCCCCCGGCTGGCAAGTCACGGAGTCCCACGGCCCGGCACCGGACCGGCCCCCTCCGGCCAACGCCGCCGTTCCGCGCGAATTCGTGCGGAGCCAGTGCAATTCATCCGTGACGGACCTGCACGCCATGCCGGGACGCAGACGGCCGGCCCGGTCCATGGCCCCAGGAAAAACGGCACTGTGCGGCGCTGGCTGTTTATATATTTTTACAGTTGTCCCTTGATCACTCGAAATGTGATGATTACACTGGAATCTTTAATATACACATATAGTCACTCAGTACTCTGGTGCCATTTTCATTTCGTGCAGTGTCGGCAGCTCGCGCCTCGACTTGATGGTCCAGCCCGGTGACATGCCGCCTGTAGCGGTCGCGGCACGCAGCGCATCGACCCGCCGCCTGCACGCAATGATTCCGGTGCCGTGTTCCAGTGGGCACTTCATCGCAAGTAAGGAGTGGACATGGACCCGTGGCTGTCCGTCGTCATGCCGACATTCAACGGCGAACGCTTCATCGCACACGCGCTGCACAGCATTGTCAACGAGGGTGACGACGCCATCGAAGTGGTGGTCGTTGATGACGGTTCAACCGACGCCACACGCGAGATTGTGCGTTCGTTCAGGCGCCGGTTGCGTCTGCAGTTAGTTGAACGTGAGCACGTCGGAAACTGGGTGCAGAACACCAACGCGGGAATTGCGGCCAGCACGGGCGAATACGTCTGCTGGTTGCACCAGGACGACGTCTGGTGCCCGGGCCGGTTGAAGTCCATCCGGGGGGCACTGGCCGCCGACCCTGGGAGCGATGCGGTCGTGCACTCAGTATGGTTCATCAATGACACGGGCCGGCGCATTGGCCGCTGGAGCGCGCCGCTGGGCCGAAAGCGGGGCATTGTCCCACCCCGCAAACTTGTGGAACGGATGTTGATTCAGTGCTGCTTCGCGACCTGCGGCACGACCCTCCGACGCGACTTCTGCGAAAGCCTGGGACCGGTCAACGACCGCCTCTGGTACTCTGCCGACTGGGATTACTGGCTCCGTGCTGTGGGTCGCGGGCGCATTTATTTTGTGCCGGAGCCGCTGGCCGGGTTTCGGTTGCATTCGCTGTCACAAACCGTGAAGTCAATCTGGCGGATCGACGAATGTCGGCTCCAGTTCCAGACGGTGCTGGAGACTCATATTGAGGCGCTCGTCGAGCCCCTGAACATCTCGCCCCGGGTCGTGGCGGCAGCGCGACTGGCGGCGGAAGTTAACGCCACCCTGGCGGAAGCGCTTGTCGGCCGTATTTCACTAGCCAAAGCCCGCAACCTGACGGTACAATTTGCCAGGTTGGGTCCGCCGGGCTGGTTTGTGTACCTCCGGGGTTCCCGCATCTGGGAGCGCGTGGTGGCAAGAATTCGTGCTGGCGCAATCGGATGGCGATCAGTCGCCCCCCCCGTATTGAGCGGCCAGCTCGTGCAGAATGCGCCATCGTAGATGAAGTGAAAGGAGTGGGAAATGCATGGCTTACATCGACGCGGGTTTACGCTGATTGAATTGCTGGTGTCGATGGGCATTATTTCGATCCTCATTGCGTTACTGCTGCCGGCGGTGCAGCGTTCGCGTGAGGCGGCTTACGCCACAGAGTGCAAGTCCAATCTGCGCAACCTCGGAATCGCAATGACGGCCCTTGCGGACAACGATCGGCGGTTCCCGGCATCTGGAACATTCAGTCCAGTGACGCCGGACGGATACAAGACCTGGGTCCTGGAATTG
>CAZWGW010000101.1:0-307 GCA_964633565.1 uncultured Planctomycetaceae bacterium | reverse complement strand
GGCCAATCTGAAAGTCGGCCAAACCGGGATCCCCGTTCTGCGTTGTCCCAGCGACATTTCCACTTTCGACGGCCAGGGAAACCTGAGCTACGTCGTGAACGGAGGGTTTGCCTGGACGGAGCCTGTCGACTGCCCCGTGACCAATCATCTGATGGAGTCGCCGGCCGTCTGGTCCGCGCCGATCGACTTGAACGGGAACGGCGTGGTGTGCCCTTCCGACCCGGACGACGATGGTCCGGTCGACGACCGAATGATCCTGTTTCAAACCGGAATGTTCTTCGTTGAGAATACGCCGCTGGGCAGCGGC
>CAZWGW010000100.1:0-13954 GCA_964633565.1 uncultured Planctomycetaceae bacterium | reverse complement strand
TGCATGCCTAATCCACGCCGCCAACGTTCATTCTGAGCCAGGATCAAACCCTTCAGTTGACTGCTTGAACGGCCAGCCACCCGAGACTTGCGCCCCGGTCGGCACAGCCGCTGGATAGCAGAGAAGAAAGATTCGATCGTTGGAACCCGGACGCTGCGTCAGCGGGACGAGCCCGCCTCAGCCATCGACCGGATTCCCGATTTACCGAACAGCGTAAGACAAAACGCTGAACTCTCAGAAATCCACCAACCAGATTGCCAAAGATCTTGCCCACCCGCTCCCCCCATGAGGGAACTGCGGGCACTCCCCGGAGATACGGGGGGCGTTCGCAACGCGTGTTGCGTGGAGCCATCTTATCGGCTCCAAGCAGAGTGTCAACTGACCCGGACCAGGAATTTCGGGAATTTTTCCGGGATGGAATCACTTGGTGGAATGCCACACGAAGAATTCCATAAGGCATTGATATTATTTATCTTGCGAATCGTGTTTGGAACTTCTCCAATTCCAATGCAGCTCCCCATCCGATGCAGTCTGCGCATTTTCGCGGTCATTGCTCTCGTGTTGAAGCCGGCTACCTGCAGTACGCCAAATCTGGTCAAATCCAACCAGACCTGATTGGATGAAGGCTTGAATCGCAGGAGGCGAACCGATGCCAGACACTCCCCAAGTCGGAGCCCGTTACGGCCGCATCGTTGTGCTGCGCGGAGGCCAGTCTCCCGAGCGCGATGTGAGTCTGGCCAGTGGAGCGGCGGTTGCGGCGGCACTGCTGGCCCGGGGACACCAGGTTTGCTGCATTGATCCAGTGCAGGCCGGCCTGCGGGAGTTCGAATGGCGGCCCGACGACGTGGTGTTCATCGCCCTGCACGGCGAATTCGGCGAAGATGGACAAGTGCAGGAATTGCTCGAGTCGCTGAATCTGCCGTACACCGGGAGCGATTCCGAGGCCTCGCGACTGGCTTTCAGCAAGTCGGCGGCGAAAGTTCGCTTTCTGCAGCGGAACGTGGCGACGCCCCCCTCCGTGCTAATCCACCAGTCGGATTCGTGGCCCCGGATCCGGCGACTGGCGGATCGAGTCGGTTTTCCCCTGGTGGTCAAACCCGACGCACAGGGGTCGAGCCTGGGAGTGTCGCTGGTGCAAACGCCCGAGGACCTCATGGCAGACGTCCAGGCCTGTTTTGGATACGGCCCGTTCGGGCTGCTGGAACAGGCGGTGACGGGGACGGAATGGACGCTGGCGATGCTGGACGACACACCACTCCCGGTGATTCAGATCGGGACCAGCCACACTCTGTTCGATTTTGACGCCAAATACCGGGACGACGCGACGACGTACGCGTTTGAATTCTCGATCCCGCCGGAGGCCGTTGCACGCCTCGTCGACGCGGGCCGCCGCGCTTGTGCGGCGATCGGGACGACGGGAATTGCGCGAGTCGATCTGCGGGTCGACGAGTCGCTCCGGCCGTGGGTGCTCGAAGTCAACACAGTGCCGGGAATGACGGATCACAGTCTTGTGCCGAAGGCGGCGGCTCGCGCCGGACTGAGTCTGGGCGCGCTCTGTGAACGAGCCCTGGAGAGCGCCCGGCGGCACCACGCCGGGCGGCAAAGTGAACCGGACCATCGGATCCGGCACAATCGGACGGCGCATCGGCACGCGGGCTGAAGACCTGGCGAACTCACGCGGGGATGATGGCCGATGGAAGGAACTGGTGAATGGTGAGTGGTGAATGGCGCGCGCCCCGTGCAAGTCCGCGGAGAAGTCGTCACGTCCGGAGCCGCGTGTTGCGGCCGCGGGAAAGTCACGGTTTGCATGGTATCGACCGCGGGTGCTGCTGCTCGCGGCCGTTGGCGTGGGAACGGTTGTGCTGGCTCCCTACGCGCGGAACTGGCTGCCGGACCCGGGTACTCAGCCCGAGTATCAGTTCCCGTCACGCGACATCCGGGTGACGCCTCCCAACCGCTGGGTCCCGCGGGACCTGGTGGCGCAGGTGGTGCGACAGGCCGGGCTGCCGGAGCAATTGTCGGTGCTGGATGAGGAGCTGGTCGCCAGGCTGGCGGCGGCATTTGGCGAACATCCCTGGGTCGCGCGCGTGGTCCGGGTGCGCGTCTCGCGCGACGAAGGGATTTTCGCCGACCTTGAGTATCGCGAACCGGTGTTGATGGTGGACACCGCCCGAGGCGCGTATGCGGTGGACATCAACGGGGTCCTGTTGCCGCCCGCTGATTTTTCGGCGGCGGAGGTGGGGAGGTTTCCCCATCTGCGGAATGTCATGACGCAGCCCGCAGGACCGGCCGGGGTCGCCTGGGGGGACCTGGCCGTGGTGGGGGGCGCACGACTGGCCGACCGGATTGCGCCCGGCCACGATCTGGGTCGATACTGGGACCGGTTTCAGCTTGAGGCGATCGACGCGCCGCGTCGAGCGGGGGCGGAAGCGGACCTTGCCGATCTGACGTACGAGTTGTTGACGCGCGGCGGGTCGCGGATTGTGTGGGGTCGTCCCCCGGGCGGTGATGAGCTGGAACCGCCCCCCTCCCAGAAGCTCGCGCGTCTCGACCAGTATCTGTCGAGGTACGGGAGCTTTGAGGCGCCGCACGGCCCGTACCGCATCGATATCCGGCACTTCGAGGTGATCGAGGTCGGTGCGCTGACTGAAGCGGCGCCGCGGACGCGTTGAGGCCCGTCTATTGAATGAGGTCCAGTTCTTCGCGGCCCGGTCGACCGCCGGAACGCAGGATGGCGGCGCTCAATTCGACGGCCCAGGGATCCAGTTCGGCGCTGCGCATCTGCTGCAGCGTGGCGTCAATGTCATAGGCGACGCGCCGCAGTTCGACGCGGCCGTCCTCGATGACGGCATAGGCCGCGCGCGGATCGCCGTCCCGCGGCTGTCCAACGCTGCCGGGATTGACGACTTCGGACCGCCCGAGATTCAGATGGAACGGGACATGTGAATGCCCGACGCAGACAAAATCGGCGTCGACCTGCTCCAGCCGCGACCGCCAGACGTCCGGATCATCGGTGACATACTCATCCATCGGGTCCCGGGGCGTGGCATGCACCAGATAGTACGATCGGCCGGAGAGTTCCACCTGGCGGATGAGGGGCAGCCGCGCCAGGTATTTGTTCCGATGCGGGTCAATCAATTCCCAGTGCCGGGGGCGGGTGATGGCAGCGAGCCGTCGCAGTCCGCCGCCCGGGCGCGGCGCGACGCGCTGGGCGACTGCGTGATCGTGGTTCCCGCGGACCGCATGGGTGGAATTCCGTCGCACCCAGTCGATGCAGGGGAGCGGGTCCGTGCCGTAGTCGACCAGGTCCCCGAGAAACAGACAGGCATCGAACGCAGGCTCGGCGGCGGCGACCGCCCTCAAGGCTTCCCAATTCGAGTGAATGTCCGCGAGCAGCAGAATACGCATGGGGCGGGGTGATCACCGAGTTGTCCAGGTACGCGGATCCATGGAACTCCAGACACGATCGGGATTTCCGACCGCAGGCTTGACCGCGGAGGATACCGGTCGCTCTAATGGTACAGACATTTCATCGTAATCGCTCGTCCGGAGCCCTCCCGTCGCGATGAACGCGGAAGCGCGAACATCGGACATCGTGTGGCGGGGCTGGTATTCGCCGGACGATCAACTGATTGTCGGCGGAACCCGGATGGCAGATCGTCCGCTGGAGAGCCTCACGCTGAGAGAGAAGCTGATCGAGGCGGAGAAACTCTCGCGCGAACTGATCGACCACCTGGAACGGGGGTTTATTCCCAAGGCCCATGAACTGCGGCGGCAGGCTCGGCGCGCCATCGAGCCCGATCATCAGGATGAGATCAAGGATGTCACGGTTCGCAGCATGGTCGACCAGGTCCTGCACAGCGACGACTATTCCCGGCAGCTGTGCCAGCGTGCCGGCCAACTGTTGGCCGCGATCGATTCCGACGTGAAGACCATTTTTGAGAATGGTTGAATCGCGACGCGCGGATCACACGGCAGGGGGGGGGACGAGCGTGAGCAGCGGTGTGGCAACGGCGTCGGACTCGGGGGGATCGGGGACGCGACACGCGTTCCTGAAGCCGCTGCCGGGGAACCGTCGTTGCTCCAGCAACGGCGGTCCGCCAACGGATGGCGGTCTCGAGGAGAATCTGACGCAGTCGGTCATGGAGGACAATGTGCTGACGACACTCTTTCCGCACGAGTATGACGCGCAGTCCTCCGAGCGTTCACCGGGAAGCGTCGCCGGGCTCAGGCTGGGTCATTTTCTGATCGAGGAGCGGATCGGGCGCGGGGGCATGGGGGCTGTCTTTCGTGCCGTCGATACGCGACTGGACCGCGTGGTGGCCCTCAAGGTGCTGTCTCCCGGGAACTCGCGCGACGCACTCTCGGTGCAGCGGTTCCAGAACGAGGCGCGGGCCGCCGCGCACCTGGACCATGAGAACATTGCCCGAGTCCATTTCATCGGCGAAGACCGGGGGGTGCACTACATCGCCTTCGAATTCGTCCGCGGCACGAACGTGCGTGATTTTATCATGCAGAAGGGCGTGCTCAGTCCGCAGGACGCGGTCAATTACACGTTGCAGATTGCGCAGGCGCTGCGGCACGCCCAGGCCGCGGGCGTCGTTCACCGCGACATCAAGCCCTCGAACATCATCGTCACGCCGTCGGGGCGCGCCAAACTGGTCGATCTGGGCCTGGCGCGGCAGGAGCACGCGCAGCAATCACAGGAACTGACCACGGCGGGCACGACGCTCGGAACGTTTGATTACATCGCGCCGGAGCAGGCCCGGGACCCGCGGCATGTCGATATCCGCGCCGACATTTATTCGCTCGGCTGCACGCTGTACCACATGCTGACGGGTGAACCCCCCTTTCCGCAGGGGGGCATGATTCAGAAAGTCGTCGACCATCATCGCGACGCACCGCCCGACGCGGCGCTGCGCAACCCGCGCGTGTCGCCCCAATTGTCGCGCGTCATCCGCCAGATGATGGCCAGCAATCCCGACGAGCGCTATGCCACGCCGGATCACCTGATCCACGACCTGGCACTGGTCGCCCAGTCTCTGGGTCTGCGACAGTTGCATCCGGATCATCTGATCTGGACGGTGCCGCAGTACGATCGTCGTTCGGCGTTCTGGGAGCAGAATCGGGGCTGGTTGCTGACGGTGGCGATGCTGGTGGTGATCGCTCTGGGGATCAATCAGGTCCCGTGGGAGGCGATCACAACTTCCGGCGCCACGCCGGTCGGAAGTGTGAGCACGCCGGGAGACCAGTCCCCGGCGCCCGGGCGGCCAGCGAACGAGGCGCCGATCGCATCGGCCGGCCCGACGGCAGCCGTTGCATCGGACCTCGCGCCGCCACGTCCTGATTCGCAGGTGGTGTCAGGGTTCGCCGCAGGAATGCTCCGCTCCGAGTCGACTGCCACGGGAGTGCTCGCGTCAACTGATGCGGGCGGCTCGCTGGCAAAGTTGCGGGCGGGATTCGGACGCGAACCTGCCGCCGGTCTCCAGGCCAGGACGGGCGCGTTGCGAGGCGACCCCGGCACTGAGCTGCTGCTGGACGAGATCAACGATATCAATCGCGCGCTGTCGCTGTTTCCCGCGGGGTCCAGCGCGGAGGCGGCGGCAGGCGGCGGCGCAGCAATACAACCGGAAGTCGCTGCTCCGCTATTCGTGGTCACATCCATCGGCGTCGCGGAAAAGTCCTATGCCACGCTGGAAGCCGCGTGCCAGGAAGCGCCGAATGAAGCGACCATTGAGTTGCGATTCGACGGCCCGTGCCCCGTGCCCCAGGGTCCGGTGCGGATCCAGAAAAAACGACTGGTGATCCGCGCGCAGAAGAACAAGCGGCCCGTCGTGGAATTCCAGACGTCGTCCGTCCCGGGCAACGATGCGACGCGCATGATCAGTGTGATCGACGGATCACTGAAGGTGTACGACGTCGACCTCGTGATGCCGGTCCAGCCCGGAGTGGTCTCGGATCGCTGGGCGGCGTTTTCCCTGTCCCGCGCCGATGCGCTGGAATTGCGCGGCGTGTCGGTGACTGTCCGCAATTCCAATCGCCGGGAGGCGGCCGTCGTCGAACTGGCACCGGCCCTCGCCGTCGACGCCGAGCGTACCATGCCGGAGAGCATGATGCGCAAACTGCTGGTGCTGGACTGGAAAGATTCCGTGCTGCGTGGGGAATGTGACGTCCTGCTGAACGAGACGCTGGAGCCGGCGGATGTCTACCTCGACAACGTGGCGATCGCCGTCGGCGGCACGTTGCTGCGGGTGCCGGGCAGGGAACGGGACGCGCGTGTCTCTGACGATGCGAAATTCGCACTTCGCCGACTGCAGCACGTCACCGCACTGCTTGGGGACGGATTGCTGCGGATCGATACGGAATTGTACCGCGAATTTACGCCGCTGGAGTTTCAGTGGCGTGACAGTGTGATTGCCGTCCGGCCGGGACAGCCCTTGATCTCGATGGCCGGCCAGCAGGACGTGGGCCTGTTCCGGCGCAGCCTGACCTGGGATTCGGAATCGACGTACTTCGATGTCGCAGGACCCGTGTGGGAGATTGTGCCGGAGTACGATTCGGAACAGGTGCTGGATTTTCACGCGCTGCTGCTGGGCGAGCCACCACTCGCCTCCGATCTGTTTGACCGACCCGCGCGCTGGGACGACGCCGGGTTGTGCGATTACTCAGCGGCGGACTTCGGCCTGAATCCGCAGCAGGCGCGACCGCCAGAGGCCACGGACGGCTCCGAAGCGGGCGCACACTGGAACGCCCGGATGCCACTGCACGAGCCGCTGCACTCAAATCCGGCCGCGACTCGCGAGGGCTCCTCCTCCCCCGTTGGACCATGACAACTGGTCTTGGCGGCCTGCAGCCTGCCGGCTATAAACCGGCCTCTTTCCCATCTCTCCCCACCACGCACGTTCCCCGGAAATCGGCGGTCCGCCTCCTCAAGGGGGGGATGCCGCCGCGGGTTCGACTCCGCGTACCGGCGTCACACGGCCGGCCCGTGGCTGTTCAAGGCTTCGAATACGGAAGTTCACCGCCATGCGTGCAGCGCGCATCATCCTGTCCCTGGGCCTGCTGTCTGCTGCCGCGAATATGCCCGGGTGCCAGTTTTTCCCGCACTGGATGCAGCCAAATCAACTCTGGAAGCTCAACCGGCAGCCTGCGCTGGATGAGACGCCCTTTTCGGTGGCTGACCCGATCAATCCGCCGGTGACTGTTGCCGCGCCGGCGAGCGACCTGGCCCAAACCGAATGGTGACGACCGATCGTCGCGAAGAATCATGGCGGCCGATCCGTCAGGGCGCCTTCGCGGACGCCGGAAGGAACACGTGCACGTCCGGATGTGTCGTATAGAGGCGAAACGCGTCGCCGACGGGGACCACCATGGCGCTGCTTCGTTTGGGGTGTGCGGGATCGGCCGGCAAGACCGGGTTGGCGGGGTACTTTTCCCAGTGCACCAGGTCGTCGGAAACGGCCAGGCTGGTGTTCCAGGAGTCCCATTTCGGTTGTGCGCTGGCGTGATAAAACGCGTAATAGCGCCCCTTGTGCCTGACAATCTGATCAACCGCGACGGCGTAGCGGTCGTAGTCGCCGGGTCCGGGGGCGATCACGGGTTCGTCGCTCACGTTGGTCCAGATCGACAGATCGGTGGAAGTGGCCAGCCAGACCGCCGCGTCGCGCCGCTCGTAGAACAGATACCAGGTCCCGTTCTCGACCCGGACGGTGGGGGTGCCGCGCGGCCCGGCGGAGAGCGGCTGACCGTCGACCTGCCGGATGTCGAGGTCGCCCCGTTCGTGCCAGTGCACCCGGTCGGTCGACGTCAACAGGTGCGCGATGTCGCCGCGCCCTTCGGCGAACATGTAGTAGGTGTCGGCCTGCCTGACGACACAGACGTCTTCCACCCAACCGGTGGTCGTGAGCGGGTTGTCCGGCCAGCGCGTCCACGACAGCCCGTCGTCGGACGTGGCATAACCCAGAAACCTGCCGTCGCTGAGGTCGTTGTTGTAACCGGTGTACCACAGATGCCAGCGGTCCCCCTCGCGCAGCACCCAGCCCCGCTCGCGCATCATCCGGTCCCACGTGTCGGCTCCCGTCCCGGCCAGCAGCGGCTCCGCTGACGCGGCGCCGAACTGTACGAGTTCGGGCGGGAAGTCCGGATCGGCCGCCGGGAGACCGGCGCAAGCCGACAACCAGCACGGGAGCAGGAGCCGAAGAACTGTGACGCGAATTCCGGTGGTCATTGATGAGAGCCGCCTCAAGGCATGGACCTTTCGAATCTGATCTGCCAAGTGACGAGAGAACGACTTGGTTCACCCGTGCCGTGATGCGTACAATGCACTCCCCCGGAAGGCGGACAAGTTGCCGCGAAGATCCGGCGGCGTCCAGCGAACCACGGCTCGTGGCTTGCCGGTGAATGACGAGGAGCATAGCGTGGACGCCACTCAGCCGAAACAGGAAGAACGCGTGCTGTACGAAGCCAGCCCGGCGATGTTCCGGAACCGGCCGGTTTCGTTCATCCTGTGCTGCATTCTGAGCCTCGCGGGAGTGGGGCTGATCATCCTGGGGATCTGGTATCTGAAGACGCGCGCCACCACGCTCACGATCACGAACGAACAGACGACGCTGCGGCGGGGACTGCTGTCGAAATACACCAACGACGTGTTCCACAGCAACGTGCGCAACATCATTGTCCGGCAGTCGTTCTTCCAGCGGATCATGGGGGTCGGCTACGTCGGCATTTCCAGTTCGGGCCAGAGCGGCATCGAGATCGAGGTCAACGGCATCCCCGACCCCGAGCGTGTGAAACAGATCATCGATGATTGCCGCGACGGGTGAGGGCCGGGAGAGCACGGCCGAGGGGAGTGGTCCAATCCGGCACGCGCGCCGTGCTTCACCCAAACCCTGCATCGATGCGGGTTTTCGCCGATTTACCGGCGAGCGTTCCGCACACGCCTTCCCGCCTTCAGGAACCCCGCGTCCCGGAGAGGCGCAGCATTGAAGCCAACGGGCCGCTACCGCAGACTATAGGGTCTGGAAGGATACGCGCCGCCTCGGCGGCGCACCGGCGGGCGAACCTGAATGTGGCAAGACCGATATGGCTTACGACTCTGCCGACCCCGTGTGCGTCATCGGCGCTGGTTCGTCCGGGATGGTGGCCGCCAAGATCCTGCATCTGCGGGGGGTGCCGTTCGACTGCTTCGAACGGGGCTCCGGCATCGGGGGCCTGTGGCGGTACAACAACGACAGCGGGTCGTCGTCGGCGTATCGCACGCTGCACATCAATACGTCGCGCGACACGATGGCTTACTCCGACTTCCCGATGCCGCGCGAGTATCCCCACTTTCCGCACCACTCGCTGATCATCAAGTACTTCGAAGACTACGTCGACCACTTCGGATTTCGCGACAGGATCACGTTCCAGACCGGCGTCGAGCATGTCGAGCCGCTGGCCGACGGGCGGTTCGACGTGACGGTGAAAGAGACAGATGGGGAGACGTATACGCGCCGCTACAGCGCGGTGCTGGTGGCGAACGGGCATCACTCGCAGCCCCGCTGGCCGAGTTTCCCGGGGGAATTCACCGGCCGGCAGATGCACGCGCACGACTACCGGGAGCCGTTTGAGTTCGCCGGCAAGCGCGTGCTGATCCTCGGGCTCGGGAATTCCAGTTGTGACATCGTGTGCGAAGTGTCGCGCGTGGCGGCGAAGACGTTTCTGGCGACGCGCCGCGGCGCGCACATCATTCCCAAGTACATGTTCGGCCGGGCGATGGACCGCATCCTGCCGCCGTGGTGCTGGCGGTATCTCCCGTTCAAGGTCCTGCAGGGGCTGTTCGCACTGGGACTGGTCCTGTCGCGCGGGGTGGTCAAGAATTACGGACTTCCCAAGCCGACGCACCGCGTGCTGCAGGAGCACCCCACGATCTCCGCCGACCTGCTCAACGTCCTCGGCCACGGCGACGTCACCGTCAAGCCGAACATCAAGGCGCTGTGCGGCTCCAAAGTGAAATTCGACGACGACAGCGAGGAGGAGGTCGACGTCATCATCTACGCCACCGGCTACGACATCTCATTCCCCTTCCTCGACACGTCGATCATCAACGCGGAAGGGAACCAGGTCGACCTGTACCGCAACGTCGTCCACCCCGACGTGCCCGGGCTGTATTTCATCGGACTGGTGCAGCCGTGGGGCGCCATCATGCCGCTGGCCGAGGCGCAGTCGGAGTGGATCGCCGATGTGCTGGAAGGGAAGGCCGGGCTCCCCGACCGGGCCCACATGCTGCGGGAGATCGAGCGGGACCGCGACAAGATGGCCCGCCGCTACACCCGGTCGGCGCGGCACACGATCCAGGTCGATTTCTTCCCGTACTTCGATCAGATCCGGCGGGAGCGCAAGCGGCGTCCGGCGCCGCGGACACGGAGCGCCGAGCGCGAGATGGTTGGCGCGAAGTAGGGGCATCGGTGCGTTACCGTACGACGAAGTAGACCGCCGCCGCCAGCGCCGCTACCACGAGCGTGCTGCCCAAGGCACGCTGCACGTTGACGCGCCACCGGCAGGCCGGGCAGTACGTCCGACGATCGAGGAATGCCGCCAACGGCATCGGTTCGGGTTCGTCGACTTCGGAGTTGCCAGCGGCAGCCATCGCGACAAGGGGCGGCATCGAGGCGTGTCCGAGCAGAGCGGTGGAGACGGTCGCCCTGCATCGATCGCAGACTCCGGTGTCGGAGTCGGGACTGGCGCAGTCTGTCGACATCGGAACCTCAACTCATGCCACTCTGTGCAAAGCCGCCTGCACACCAGTATTGATATTCAAAAGTTTCCGGGATTCCAGGGGTCAGCCATGGCGGGCATCGTCCTCCCGCAGCGATCTTAGCGTATTCACTCGGCCGGTGGCGTTTTGGCCGGCGTCCCGTATGATGGAGTCATTCATTCCTGTCTTTCGCGTCCCGGGCGGCGGGACGAGTTTGTTGACAATGACAATCCAGGAAGTTCATTCGCGTGAGTTCCCCGGCTGAGTTGTGCGGGCCACCGGCTGCCGATCGAACCTGCGGCGGCGGGAGGGGTTGCGCCGCCGGTGGCGAGTTGCCGGTCGGTGACGGCAGCGCGGCGGCGCGCTGGTGCCTGTTCGTGGTCGTCGCTTGCGGATTCGCCCCTGTTGCCGGCCTGCGCGGGGACGATGGCGACGTGCGGATTGTCGACGTCGAGGTGGGCTTCGCCGGTCGGATGAAAGTCGGCTGCTGGACCCCGGTCCGCGTTGCGATCGACGGGCCCGCCGGACAGAACGTCGCGCCGCGTCTGATTGCCCCCGACCCGGACGGGAGCGCCACGACCTGGCCGCTGCCGGCGGTGACGCTGGACGGCAACGGGCCTCGTGAGTCGCGGGGGCTGTTTCGACTCGGACGGATCAAGGGGAGCGTCCGCATCGAGGCGGGGACCGTGAGCAGGCTCATCGAACCCGTGCCGGACGCCGAGGGGGGGCTCCGCTGCGACCGTCAGTCGGTCGTCTTCCTCGGGCTGCTGGGACCGGCCGCCGGATTCGAAGAGGAATTCGGACCCGGGTCGGCGGAGGCCGCAGGTCAAATCGATGCGGTGCGGGACGTGCGGTTGCTGAAATTTGCCTCCCCCGCGGAACTGCCGGAGACCGCGGAGGCGCTCGACGCGCTCGACGTGCTGGTGATGTCCCGTACGGCTCCGCTCGATCCCGTCCGGAGCGCGGCCGTGTCCGAATGGGTGGCGGGGGGCGGCCACCTGGTGCTGATGCTCGAGCACGATGAACCACAGGGGAAGGTCCGCGCCACTCCGCCCCCGGACTGGGTGCCGATCGAGACGCGGGGCACCGGGCCGTTTCGCGACCTGGCCGCTCTCACCGACCGCGTGCGGAACAACCCGGCGATTGAGGCGGGCCGGAGCGCGCCCGGCGGCATGCGGATCAGGGTCAGGGCGGGCAGGACGCTGGTCTCCAGTCTCGACGGTCCGCTGGTCGCCCGCGTCGCGTACGGCCTGGGCCGCGTCACGGTGTTTGTCCTGGACTGGACACAGCCGCCGTTGCGGGATTGGGCAGGGCTTCCCGAACTGTGCCGCTACCTGGCCGACGTCGGCCTTCGCCGGACGGCAAAAGAAACGCCGCAGGCCTCAACGCAATTGCGGCCCACCGGAGTCTCGGACCTCTCGACGCAACTGGCCGCGCAACTGGACAGCTTCAGCGCGGTGCAGCGTCCGTCGTACTGGGCCGTGCTCGGGTTTATCGTCCTGTTTCTGCTGGTGGCCGGACCGCTCGACTACCTGCTGGTGCATTACTGGCTCAAGCGGCCGCACATCACGTGGTTCACGTTTCCGCTGTGGGTCGCGCTCGCCTCGCTGTGCGGGACGCTGTACGCCAACAGCCACAACGCGCCGAAACTGGAGTCCAATCAATTCGATCTGGTCGACATCGATGTCTCCACCGGCCTGAGGCGCGCGCGGAGCTGGATGACGCTCTACAGCCCCGAGCCGCGGCGGTATCGCGTGGAGCCCGCCATGGCCGCCTGGCTGGCCCCGACGCCGGGAGATGACGGGGACCTGCCGCGCCTGACCTGGTCCGGCCCGCCCGAGACGGGGTTTCGCGGCATGTATCGGGCGGAGGGGCTGGAGCTGGCGAACCCGCCCTACGAGCTGCTGGCGGGGGGGGCGGGGGTCGGCAACCTGCCGATCGATCAATGGTCGAGCAAGGCGCTGGCCGCATGGTGGCAGCAGCCTGCGGATACGGAGTCGCCCTTGCTCGTGGAGAGCGATCTGGCCGAAGGGGAGTATCGCCTGACGGGGACGGTGACCCACCACCTGCCGGCGCCGATCACCGACTGGTGCCTCGCCTGGCAGAAGCTGGTCTACGTGCCGCGTCGCGGCGACTCGGTGCTCGATGTGCCGGCGCTCAATCCGGGGGAGCCGTGGGTCCCCGACCGGGTCGTGCAGCCGCGCGTGCTGACGGGTTTTCTCACCGGCGAAACGTTCGTCCCGAGCCAGAGTCAGGACAAGCTGAAGCAGCAGGACGCCCGCGCCCGCTCCGAATACGATCCGCTCGGCGACGACCCGGAGCCACTGGCCCGGATGCTGACGTTTCATGACGCGGCGGGCGGGGCGGAATATACGGCGCTGCAGAACGATCCCCTCGGCCGCTGGGACCTGTCGCGGCTGCTGGACCTCGACCGTGCCGTGCTGTTCGGGCGGATCGAGCTGCCGGCGACGACCTACCGCGTCGACGGTGAGGAGATGACGCCCCGGCGGCGAACGACGTTTATCCGCATCGTGCTGCCCGTCACTCCGGCGTCGGCGCGATTTTGAGGCCGCACCTTCCCGCGCGAAAGACATCCGTCACCCGGCATCGATTCCCAAACGGCCCTGACCGCATCGCACAAAGACGACGCTCGTGATTGAAACCCGCCGACTGACGAAACGCTACGGCCAGTTGATCGCCGTCAACGAGATCAACCTCAAGCTGGCCGAGGGGGACGTATTCGGCTTCATCGGTCCCAACGGGTCGGGTAAGACCACCACGATGCGGATGATCGCCACACTGCTCAATCCCGACTACGGCGAGTGCTACGTGTGCGGCCAGTCGATCTACACGAACCCCCAGGAGATCCGCCGGCTGGTTGGGTTCATGCCGGACTTTTTCGGCGTGTACGACGACATGACGGTGCTGGAGTACCTGGAGTTCTTCGCGGCGGCGTATCGCATCAATGCGTCGGCGCGGCGCAAGGTGTGTGAGGAGAAGCTGGAACTGGTGGACATGTCGTTCAAGCGGGACGCCATGGTGAACCAGCTCTCGCGCGGCCAGACGCAGCGGATCGGCCTCGCGCGGACGCTGCTGCACGAGCCGCAGGTGCTGCTGCTGGACGAACCGGCGAGCGGCCTCGACCCCCGCGCCCGCATCGAGATCCGCAACCTCCTCAAGCGGCTCGGGGAGCTCAACAAGACCGTGATCGTTTCGAGC
>CAZWGW010000099.1:0-14007 GCA_964633565.1 uncultured Planctomycetaceae bacterium | reverse complement strand
GGTGGCTCGTCAATCTCAATCTGCTGGAAGTGCTTCGGCTCGCGAAGTTGGATGGCTTTCATGGCTGGTTTCGATCCCTGACGACCTGACCGGGCGACGGCATGCAGGTTCGGCGTCAGCCCGGCCCCCCCAGCACCGTGGCCAGCAGGACGCCGACGGCAAGGACCATGACCAGCGCGCCGACCATCATCCCGGTGATGCCGGCCATGAGATACCCGAGGAACCCTCCCAGGGACATCGTGACCAGCGGCGCCACGCGCCAGGCGGCGTAGAACATCACGTCGTCGTGATCCGCGGGGTCCGGATCAGCGAACTCCTCATCGTGATGGGATGCCCGCGAAGCTGCGGTCAGTCCGACCTTCGCTGACTGGATTCGTCCACAATGCGGGCAACGGCCGTCCTTCACGCCGATCGCCCGGCCGCAGTGCTGGCAAGGCCGCATGTTTCACCGTCTATTTCAATCCGTCGAGCAGCTTCTGCGCCTCCTCCGCCTCGGCCGAGTCCGGGGCCGCGTCGATCGTCCGCTGCAGATAGTCGCGCGCCTTGTCCGGGTCCTTGTTCAGGAAGACTCTCGCGAACTTCAGGTAGGCGGCCGCTTTCTTCGGATCAGGAGCGGCTGAATCAGAGGCTGCCGGTGTCGATGCCGACTTCCCGTTCTTCGCAATCGCCGCCCGGCGTTCGATCTCGGGGATCTCTCCCTGTGCGTATGTGGCGGACGTGGAGTCGGGCGACGCTTCAACAATATCGCGGTAGATTGCCAGTGCTTCCTCCCATTTCTTTGCCGTCACATGCTGAGCGGCCTCATCGAGCCGCGCGGCGTGCTGCATCAGTTCCTTGTGTGCGTCGTTCTCGGCCAACCGCATCCAGACTGCGTCGACGTGCTCCTTCGCCGCGGGCAAATCCGCAAACGTCCGGCGCAATTGCGTCAGTTCAATTGCGGCCTCCACCGGTTTTTCCCGGCCGGTCACTTGTGCCTCAGCGGCATCGGCCGCGGCGATGGCCTGGGCCGTCAGGTCATCGGCAAGCTTCTGCAGCGCCAGCGCGGCGGCGGCGTAGCTGCCGGTCCCCCCCTGCTCCTTGAGAATCGAGGTCGCCCGTGCGAAGTCCTTGCGCTTCACCGCCAGTTGCGCGTCGCGGGCGGCCTTTTGCACGGACTTCAGCCGCTCGGCATCGAGGATCGTGCCGGCGGAGTCGAGCATCTGTTTCAGAAACGCGCCGACGTCGGTCGGCTTGCCGGACTCTGAGTAGATCAGTTTTCCGTCCCCGCGGACAACAAAGACCGCCGGAATGCCGCTCTCCTCAAACTTGAAGGCATTCCGCAGCACGGGCCAGTCGTTCGATTCCGTATCCACTTTGACGACGTAGAACTGCCGCACGAGCGGCTGGATCTCCTGGTTCGCGGCGAGTTCCTGCGCCATCTGCCGGCAATAGACGCAACCTTCGTTGCCGGCGATGATCAACGCCGGTTTGCCGGTGTCGCGCATCTGCGCAACGAGGTCGGCGCCGCCCGCGGCCCACAGCGATGACACGCCGACGACGCCCAGGAGCAGTCCCACAAGACACAACGAGAGCAGGCGCCGCATGGCTCGCACTCCTGATGATGGAGAAGAGGTCGTTGTCCGTCCCATCAGGATACCCGCCTGCCCTGCGACGGGCAATGGCGGGATTTCTGTTGAAAGCAGCGTTGCGGCAGGTCGATTGATGGGGACAGCGTTTTTCCAATCCGTGGCAGCGCCTTCGTCGATGACGTGCGGATCCTGGACGGGGGAGGCGACGGTCTGCTTGAGCCGGGCAACACATGCTCACTTCTTCCCTGTCACTGTCGGCCGCCCGACTGATACACTGCTGTTCTGCCCCGTCGAATTCCAGCCCGACAGGTCCCCGCACATGACCGCGCCGTCCCGAAGCAGATCTTCCCGCCGCTCCGTCTCCCGCCGTGATTTCCTGGCGGTCGGCGGACTGAGCATGGTCGGACTCTCCGTTGCCGAGCGGGCCGCCGTACTGCGGGCGCAGGAGCGGAGCGGGCCGCGGAGCGTGGTGCTCGTCGTCATGAACGGCGGTCCGAGCCACCTTGAGACGTTCGACCCCAAACCCGATGCGCCGACGACGATCCGCGGACCGCTCAAGACGATTGCGACGTCGATCCCGGGCGTGCATTTCAGCGAATCACTTCCGCGGCTCGCCGAGCGGGCCGGACGGTTTGCGGTCGTCCGGACACTGTACCACGATGCCGCCCCGATCCATGAAGCCGGCCACCAGGTCCTCTATTCGGGCGTCTTGCCACGCAAAGGGGTTGCCGCGCCGAGCCTCGGTTCGGCCGTCTCCCGCCTCCTCGGCGCTCGCGGCGACGCACCGGCGTACGTGATGCTGCCCGGCCCTGTCAGTGCGTCGGGAGTCACCGTCACGTGCGGCGGCGGGCCCGGCTGGCTGGGTGACGAGTTTCAGCCCGTACTCCTCGATGCCGTGTCGTCGGCAATGCCGACGGAAGTCGATTCCGCCGCAGCGCCACTGGTTGCGTCGTTCGAGGCTCAGCCCATCGCCGTCCGCGAACAGTATGGCGAATCGGAATTCGGCCGCCGCTTGTGGCAGTCGGCGCGACTGGTCGAGACGGGTGTCCGCGTCGTAACCGTGAACCTGTGCCCGAAACTGTCCGGCGAGGTCACCTGGGACGCGCACGCCCACAAGAACGCCGCTCCTGCGACGCTGTTCGACTACCGCGACACCATCGGACCGCAGTTCGACCGGGCCTGCTCCGCGCTGCTCGACGACCTGCACTCGCGCGGCCTGCTGCGGGACACGCTGGTCATCGCCACCGGTGAATTCGGGCGGACTCCCTACCTCAACGCGGCCGGCGGCCGCGACCATTGGCCGCACTGCTGGTCGGCACTGCTCGCCGGTGGCGGCGTCCCCGGCGGGACGGTGATCGGCGCGAGCGATGCGACGGGCGAGTACCCACGGGAACGCCCCGTGTCGCTGCCGCAACTGGTCGCCACCGCCTACCAGGCGCTGCGGGTCGATGCGAGAGTCAGCGTGGCGGTCAATGGAACGGAGCGGGTGCTGCTCGACGTCGACCCGATCAGCGACCTGGCCGCGTAACGCATTCCGCCCGTCAGACAGAAGCCGACGCGCCGTGCGAGGCGGCCTGCTGCTGTTGCTCGGCGATGACGGCCGCCGCGGCGGCAGAGCCGCTGTTGCCATGCAGGGACGCGATGCAGGCCGTCCCGACGCCAAGTCCCTTGAGCGGGTTCGACCACAACACTTCCCCCGTCACCGGGTCGAGGCAATACATATAGCCCTGTACCGACACGACGAGCCGATCCCCATCGACCAGAATTGCAGGGAAACCTGTCCCGGCCGGCGACTTCCAGTCCCACACCACGTCGCCGTTGTAGCGGTCCAGCGCCACGACCCGGCGGTTGAAGCCGACAAACACCAGGTCCATCAGCGTGTATTCGATACGTTCCACGGACTCGGTCGACATCGGTCGTCTTCCCCTTGCGCTGGTTGTTGCCGTTGCACCCACCTGCAGAACGTGGACATTTGCGCCGCGGATCATTGAAATCGAATCGGGCGACCGTAACATTCTGTCCCTCCACCAGTTCCCTCACAAGCACGCATGGCCAACATCCGGCTGACGCTGGCTTACGACGGCACCGACTACGCCGGCTGGCAGGTGCAGCCCGACGCGCGCACGGTCCAGGGGGAACTGGAGCGCGCCATCCTGAAGCTGACTGGCGAGACGGTCCGCGTGCTCTCCTCCGGCCGGACCGACGCCGGCGTGCACGCGCTCGGCCAGGTCGCGAACTTTCAGACGGATTCTTCAATCCCGGCCGACAAGTGGCGCGCCGCGCTGCAGGGGCAGTTGCCGCCGGACATCGTCGTGCTCGAGAGCGCCGCCGCGCCGGCTGGCTTTCACGCGACGTATTCGGCGACGTCGAAGCGGTACCGTTACGTTATTCGAAACGCGCTGGTCGACAACCCCTTCTTGAGGCGCTACGCCTGGCGGATCAACGCCGACCTCGATGTCGACGCCATGGCGGTCGCCGCCCGGTCGCTCCTCGGCACGCATGACTTCCGCTGTTTCGAAACCGAGTTTCCCAACAAGGCGACGAGCGTCCGCACGGTGTTCGACGTCGACGTCCGTCGCGAGAGCGGCTGGAGCGTCTGGTCGCCGGCCCCGATCGCGGCGTCAATCCCCCGGGCGAGCGGCGGGCGTCAGCCCGCTGAAACCGCGCTGAATCCTGCCGGCGCGGTCCCCTCATCCGAATTCCTCTGCTTCGAGATCGAGGCGGACGGCTTCCTGTACAACATGGTCCGGGCAATCGTCGGCACGCTGGTGAACATCGGCCGCGGCAAATGGCCGGTCGCGGCGCTGGAACAGGCCATCGCCTCGCAGAACCGCAGCCACGCCGGCGAGACGGCCCCGCCGCAGGGGCTGTATCTGGTGCTGGTCCGCTACCCGGAGTCGCCCCCCGCACGCGAGCCCTGAACGCCCTCCCGCGACCCGGACGCTTTAAGCGTCCGGGTCGCTGGCGAACGCCCGCTACATACCGCCGACGTTGTAGTCCTCCTCGCGGAACACGAGGATCGGGTCGAGGCCCGTGACGATGTATTTCGTCTCCTCGTCGTGGTCCTGACCGGCGAGCCGCATTTTCACGGTGAACGTGCGGTGCGGGTCGCCGGGAGCTTCGGACACGATCTCGAAACTCTGCAGCTTCTTGCCGGCGCGCCACCTCTCGTCCACGACGTTGACGGGTGTATCCAGCGAACTGATCGTCTTGAGCGGCTCGCCATTCTTCCACGATGTGAGGGCGGCTTCCAGCCCCTTCCGGGCGGCGTCGGCCTCGGGGACATAGTCCTCGGCGGACGGACCGCCGCAGCCGGGCAGCGACGCCGTGGCGGCAAAAAGCAGGACCAGCAGAAATGCGTCAACAATGTGTCGGGACATTCGCATCAGTCTTTCCTTGTCAGTGAATCGTCGCCACGTCGGCCATCGCGGGATCGGATGACTCCGGGGCAGGTGATGTCTCATGCAGCCGCGACCAGCGCCAGCGGCGAACGTGATAGAACAGGATCGGCAAGAGCAGGTCGATCACCTCGTCGGCGATCAGGATGCCCCCCAGCACCGGGGCAGCCATCGGGCGGATCACTTCGGCGCCGACGCCGGTGCTCCAGAGCATCGGGGCCAAGCCCAGGATCGTCGTCGCCTCCGTCAGCAGTTTGGGCCGCAGGCGGTGCACGGCCCCGGTCAGCACGGCCTGCCGCAGTTCGGGCAGCGAGATACTCTCGAGCCCCCCCGCGCGGTCGACAGCCTCGCGGAGATAGACAAGCATCACAATCCCCGTGGCGGCGGCCATGCCGAAGCAGGCGATGTAGCCCATTCCCACGGCGATCGACAACGGAAACCCGAGAAGCCACTGACACAGCACGCCTCCCGCCAGCGCACCGGGGACTGCAAGGACCATGAGCAGGGCGTCGGCCCAGTCCCGATAAGTCACATAAAGGAGCACCAGGATCAGCGTCAGCACGATCGGCATGAGGATGATCAGCGTGCGCCGGGCCTGGAGAGAATGCTCGAATTGCCCGGTCCACTCGACAAACACTCCCGGCGGCAACGCCACCTGCGCTGCCACGACGCGCTGCGCCTCGTCAACGAACTCCAGCACGTCCCGGTCGCGCACGTTGAGCCGGACGTAGTTCCGCAGCCAGCCGTTCTCGCTCTTGATCGTCGCCGGACCTTCCGTGACACGGACGTCCGCCACACTGTCGAGCGGGACGGTGTCGACCGCAGCAGGGTCCTCACCGTTTGTCGCCGGGCGCGGCCGGTGGACCGGCACGGGGAGCCGTCGCAGCGTCTGTTCATCGGGAGCATCGCCGACTGCAGCCCGTACGCGGACCGGCATTCGCTCGCGGTCGACGAGCTCGTGCGCGACGATGCGCCCGGAGAGCGCGGCTTCGATGACGTCGTTGAGTTCCGCGAGGCTGACTCCCAGTTCCGCGGCCCGCAGCGGGTCCGGCGTGATGCGGACATACCCTTTCCCCCGGATCGGATCGGCGACGACGTCCGCGGCCCCCGGCAGTTCGCGAAGGACGGCCGCCACGTCCTCTGACGCGCGAACGACGGCGTCGAGGTCGCGCCCGAGGACCCGCACGCCGACCTCGGCGTTCACGCCCGTGGCCAGCATGTCCACGCGGTTCTGGATCGGCTTCGTCCAGACGTTGGTCCAGCCGGGCATCTGAAGTGCGCGGTCCATCTCACCGCCGAACCCCGCAAGCGACTCGGGGTCGTGGACTTCCAGGCGGAGAGAGGCAGAAAATCTATCAGACAGTTGTTTCTGGAGCGCATCGAAGGCGGGATGCGGGTCGATGAGCGGCAACGGGGACAACCCGAGCATCTCGTGATCGTGTTTCTGCTCGCCCTCCGCCCCGGTGCCGTGGTGCGGTTTGACGGGGGCATAGCGGGCGGCGTACGCCTGGCGCAGGACGTCGGCCAGCGCCACGTCGAGGACCTCGGTACGGCCAATTAACTCTTCACTGATGATGCGGGTCCACAACGGCGCTGCACGACGGCTCGCGACTGCGTTCAGTTCCGGCAGGAATTTGCGCCACAGGTATTCGTATTCGCCCTGGACGGCGGCGAGCGCGACGCGGCGCTGACGGGGTGTGAGCCCGATCGGCCCGGAGGAGGCCGGCGCAGTGGTTCCGCTCTCATCCGGTTCGTCTGTGGTTGCGCGGAGAAGATTGTTCGAGTGCAGGAACATCAGGACGTCGTCTGAAAGGTCCGCGATGAGGTCGTCGGTAGGGCCGGCCGCCAGTTCCCGGACACGGTCGGCCGGGAGGCGATTCTGCAGGGCGGCAATGTCGCCGTCGGTGAGCGGACGAACCAGGCGCTGTTCCTGCCCCAGTTCGCCGGCAACCGTCTGCGCCAACCGGCCGGCAAGGCCCACACCGAGCGTACGCAGGAACTCCTGAATCCGCAGATGGCCGACCTCACGCTGGATGGCGTCGTAGCGCAGCAGCCCGGCGTCGACGGCGTCGTGGATGATCGCCACGTGCGCGCTTGCTTCCGGGACGTGAATGAGCTTCTCGTCAATCAGCGCCTGCCAGACGAACCGCGCCTGCCGTTCGGCATCGTCCCGTCGTAAACGCCGACGTGGCCACCACTCCCGCGGGCGGAATTCGATCATCGTCTCGATCATGTCGAGCGGGGCGGGATCGAACGGCGTATCGGCCCGGCCGGCCTTGCCGACGACCATCTGCACTTCGGGAAAGCGGCACAGCACCATGTCCCGCGCCTTGACGTCGTCTCCTGACTGTGCGATCGAGGCCCGCGGCACCGAGATCGGCATGTCCATCACCATCCCCTCGTTGAGGGGCATCCGCAGCTCCATCCGCAGCGGCGACATCCGTTGCTCCGCCAACAGCGCGAGCAGCACGAGCGAGACGACGCTGACAGTGCGCCAGCGGTTTGTGCGGAGCGTCAGGCCCGTCGCGAGCATCCCCGCGCCGAGGAGCGTCAGCAGCAGCCAGCGCTGCCCGAGGGGCGCGGCGGCAAGCACGAACGTCACCGACAGGATCCACACGAGCGGTCCGGGCCGGTCGAGCAGCAGCGACAGGATCGGCCGATAGACCTGGATCACCGAACGTACGATCCAGCTCTCTGATTCGTCCCGCATGCGGCCGCGGATCAGGATCGCGCTCAGCGCGGGGACCAGCGTGACCGCCAGCAGCGCGGCGGAAATCAGGGCCAGGGTCTTGGTCCATGCCAGTGGTGCATACATCCGGCCGTCGATCCCCCGCAGCGCAAACACCGGCAGGAACGACGCCAGCATGATGAGCACCGAGAAGAACACCGGCCGGCCGACTGACTGGCAGGCGCTGATCACCGCCGCCGAGACGTCGCGCGTCACCGGCTGGTCGCCGTAGCGGCGGCGCAACTGGTGCATCACGTTCTCACTCATCACGATCGACGAGTCGACGAGCACGCCGACCGAGATTACGATGCCGGCCAGCGACATGATGTTCGTCTGCACGTCGGCGAGGCCCGCGACATGGAGCAGCCACATTCCGCCGAACGCGCCGAGCACGACCAGCGGCAGCGTGAGCCCGACGACGAGTGACGCGCGGAAGTGCCGCAGCACGAGCACCACGCAGACGGTTGCCACGAGGATCGCTTCGATCAGCGTTCGCGTGACGGTGCCGACCGCGCCGAGGATCAGCGGCGTGCGGTCGTAGCAGGGGATGACGCGCACACCCCGCGGCAGGCCCGTCTGCAATTCGCGGAGCCGAACCTTGACGGCCTCTGTCACCTCGAGCGGGTTGTAGCCGTACCGCAGGTGGACGACGCCCCCCACGACTTCGTTGCCGTCCTTTTCCAGCATGCCCCGTCGGCTGGCGGCGCCGAGAGAGACGCGGGCGACGTCGCCCAGGCGGACGGCGCCGCGGTCCGTCGGCAGGACGAGTTGTTCCAGCGAAACAAGTGAGAGCGGACCTTGTGGCATAGCCTCCTGACCATGCCACTGAGCTGACCGCAGCTCTCCGCGTTCCTCGTTAAGACCTTCGGTCGGCGGTTTCGACGGGAGACCCGCACCGAATTGGTCGACTTGCACCACGAATTCGGCGTTCCCCTTGTGGATCACATGGCCACCGACCGTGGCGCGAGCCGCGGCGACGCCGTCGGACACGTCGCGCACCGACAAGCCGGACCGGGCCAGCCCCGGCAGGTCGAGTTCGACGTGGACTTCGCGGACGAAGCCCCCCACGCTGGCGACCTCCGCGACGCCGGGGACCGATCCCAGTTGCGGTGCGATCGTCCAGTCCTGCAGCGAGCGCAGCACTCCGAGGTCATAACCCGTCCCCTCCACGGTGTACCAGAAGATCTGGCCGGTCGGGATGCCTTCGGCTGCGAGGCGCGGAGAGACGCCGGCCGGCAGATCGCGCGGCGCACCGGCCAGGCGCTCCTGCACGCGATTCCGCGCCTCGGGGAATGACACATCGTCGTGGAAGATCAGGTACAGCGTGGAGGTGCCGACGTCGCTCGAACCGCGGATCACCCGCACGCCATCGATTCCCTTGCACAGCAGCGACAGCGGGTAAGTGACGTGCCGCTCGACGTCCTCCGGCCCGTGCCCCGGCCAGTCGGCGTAGACGAGGACCTGGTTCTCTGACAGATCGGGGACGGCGTCGATCGGCGTGCGGAGGACGGCCCAGGCGCCGAGCGCACCCCACAGGGCGGCGGCCGCGACAATCCACCAGCGGCGGCGGACCGCCGTTGCGATCAGCCAGTCAATCATGGCGCCGGAAGCTTCGCGAGATATTTTTCCGGATTGGCCTGCAGCCTCGGCTCACACCCCTTGCAGCACAGAAAGACCTTGCGCCCCTCGACCACCGACACGACTGGCCCGCCCATCGAGTCCAGCGGCAGGTCGGTGACCGGGCAGACCTTCTGCTTCTCAGCCAACGCGAGTTCGTCCGGCGGCAAAGCCGGCCCCTTCGCCGCGCCGTCGCCACTCGCCACGCGCACGTCCGGAGATCGCCTTTCGGCAGACGCCTGGTTCGCGCCGAAGTAGGCGACCGCCAGGCTCGGGTTGAGCCGTGTTTCGGCGTCGATCAGGAACGCGCCTGCCACCGCGACGCGTTGTTTCTGCTCCAGTCCGCTCAACACGGGATAGTAGTCGCCGCAGCGGGGTCCGAGTCGGACCACCACGGCGTCGAACGTGCCGGGCATTGACTCGACGAACACCAGTTGCCGCTCGCCATGGTCGACGACGGCCGTCTCGGGAATGGCCAGGCAGGCCGGGTCCCCGGACCGGTCTCCCGTCGAACCAGACTGGGCCGCGAGGTCGGCGGCCGGCACGCGAATCACCGCACGGACGGGCGTGCCGCGCGTCAGGTTGTGCACTGACGTCATGCGGACGCGCACGTGCGGCACGTCGAGCGACCGCGTCGCCTCTTCGCGCCCGGCCGGCGGCACGATCTCCGCGACCGCGTCGAAGCTCGCTCCCGGGAGATGGACGGACGACACGGTTGCCCCTCTCGGTTCAGTCAACAGCAGTGCATCGCGACGGCTGACGGCGGCCTCAAAGGTCAGCCCGCCGTCCGACGATTCCGCGTCCGGCCCTTCGAGAGACGCGTTCAGGACGCCCGCCACCGGAATCTCGTGGATCATCTCGCGAGACACGACTTCGGCCGTCTGGATGCCGGCCAGTTGCACGCGGTACGGCGAGATTTGCATCCGGGCGACGACCCCTTCCGGCAGCAGTTGGGCGTCGTGCTTTTTGCGCTGCACGAGGTCCATATTGCAGATGGGACAGATCGCCGGCCAGATCGAGACGACCCCCGGGTCCATGGGGCAGAAGTATTCGATTTCGCCCGATACGCCGGAGGGCATCGGCGAACTCCGCCAGGCGTACCACCAGTCGTCCCAGGCGCCGCGGAGCCGCTGCCACTGTGTCACGACCACCAGCACGACCAGCACGAGCACCACGAACCGCAGCCGCACTTCGATCACGCGCAGCCACCAGCGCAGGTTGCGCCGCGGCACGTCCGTCGGTGGTACCGGGCCGTCGCCTTTATCGGCACAGGTTTCGGGCAGGGCGGTGGTCATGGCTGGGCTTCGGCCTGCGGCGGCGCGGGAGGCACATCCGGCGTGGAATCGCCGGCCTCCGCGGTCGCCTCACCGGATTCCGGAGTTTCCATGTTGTGTTCCCAGTGCGCGAGGTTTTCGGCGTCTTCCAGCCGGAAGACCCACAGCGGGTCGATGCCGACGACGAGGAACCTGGTCCGCTCCGCGCGTTCCGGAGCGTAGCGCAACTCGACGGCATAGCAGCGCTGCTTGTCGGAGGGGACTTCGCCGAGGATACGATAATCGACCAGCGCCTCGCCCGGCTTGCGGAAGGTGTCCGTGACGTGGACTGCGGGGGTCGTGTCGGGGACAAGTCCGGGCGGCGTCCCCTGACGCCAGGCTTCAAACGCCGCACGGAGCGCGGTCTCGGCCTGATCCGGGGACGGCACAAATCGTTCTGTGTCGGCGCTGGTTGCTGACGGAGCCACGGGGCCGGAACAGCCCGCCGCAGCCGCGACGAGGAGTGCCGCATACAGACGTGTCACGCAGCCGCAGATACGCTGGTGGATCATCCGGAAATTCCCCTTGAGCCGCGATTGAGCGCGGCGCGAGCAGTCGCACATGGAGGTGCGGTCGCGTTGCGCACCGTGCGCCGCATCCTGCGCACGGTGCGAGTGCGATGGACTCAGAACGGCAGTTGCACGGCCTCGTTGCTGGCGCGCGTGCCGATCGCGCGCCACACCGCCAGGTCGACGCTGTCGCTGCAGAAGTGAACGCTGCCGTCGCCCATCATCACCTGCACGCCGCCGACGTGATTGCTGGTCGGCGAGACCTGCATCGCCATGTTGGTCATCGTACCGGGAAAGCCCGTTCCGCCGCAGGTGTATCTGTTGGGCGTCGCCACGTGGTTGTACTGCGTGCAGCAGTTCTCCCCCATGACCCAACTGTAGCCCCACTTGCTGGTGAGCGGCGTGGCCGTCAGGGGATTGATGTTGCTGCACGTGGTGTACGTTGCGTCGCGCGACGTCTGGTGCGGGATAATGTACATGTCGGTCTTCGGGTCGGGCGAGCCGTTGCCGCGGCGCTTTTCGCTGAAGATGACGGTCTGGCTCATGCCGTCGGACATGTCTCGCGAACTGACCCTGCTCAGGTAGTAGAACACGCCCGTCTGGATCTCGCTGGGAGAATTGTCGTTCGGACCGCCCGGCTGGTCGCTGCGGTCGCACAGCCACCCCCCCTGGTTGCCGACGTAGTTGTTCTGTCCCGGCCAACCCGGAGAACCGACGGGAGCACTGTCGGAAGGGCACAGGAACATCGGGATGAGTGCCCGGCTGGCGGCGGCGTTCTGGCCGCCGGGGTTCACGCTGGGGGGCATGAAGTTGATGACCCCTGCCATACCCGGCGTCTCCGGCCCGTAACGGAAGTCGATCGAGTTGTACAGGGGCGCCTGATCGACGTAGGGGAGGATCATCGCGTGCTGCGACCAGCGCGCGTAGACGGGGACTCCCGGGTAGCTCGGGCCCTTGCCGAACGGGAACACCTTGAACGTGTCGTGATAGTTGTGCAGTGCCAGGCCGATCTGTTTCAGGTTGTTCTTGCACTCGGTGCGCCGCGCCGCCTCGCGTGCCTGCTGCACGGCCGGCAGCAGCAGCGCGATGAGAATGGCGATGATGGCGATGACGACCAGCAGTTCAATCAATGTAAATCCGCGACGAGACCTGCGATTCATGACGAGTGTCCTTTCGGAGACGAACCGGAACGGGAAACAGGGAATGGAATCGAATGTAATGTTCACGATGCGCAACAGCCCGGTGCGTCCCGCACGGGGGGCCTGGACATGGGGAAGGTCCCGCGAACCAGCCGATGTGACCATCACCCGATCAGGGTGATTGCACAAGGCGGGCAGTGGCGTCGTGGACCATTGCAGAGCACCGCCTCGCGGGCAGGCGACTGCAGATTCGGACTCAACCACGCCGGTGTGCGGAATGACGATCCGCCATCAGGGACTCGCTGTCCCCGTCAGCCCGCAATTCGAGGCGGACGAAAGAACTCCACAGGCGGGCACGCCGTTGCAGCGCGGATGTCGCCGGGCGCGTGCCATTCGCGCGACTCCGGCTGCGCCAGCTCAGGTGACGCGGCGCAGCCCCACTGGTCCGTTCCACGCGCGACGCGCGTCGGCTCCGGCAACGGGAGTGAGTGATTTGAGCGGCAGGAGCCGTCGCGACAGCCTGGACTCTGCGGCAGGCGGGACGGGCGGCCCTCGACCGGCCCGCTCTCCAGCACATGCTCGACTGTCGTCACAGGCGACATTTGCTGGTGTAAATAGTCACCGCAGGTGGCATGCGCCGGCTTCACTCCGATTGCGGCGCAGAGCATCATCACCACCAGGCTGGTGACGCAGTGAACGGACTTGTGCAGACCATGCAGGCGCATGCGGCTTTCCCGCCGACGGTACAGGACACGTGCAGCAGCACTTAAAGTATACGGGTGCGTGACTTTGGCACGCAAGACAAATCGCGACCGGACGAATGCAGGCATGCGGTCGGCAGTTCGGGGATGAGGGTGTGTGCCGCGCAGCCGTGCAGGAAAACGCATTGCCAATCCCTGATGCGTTGCTACACTGAAGATCCACGCCCGTTGCGTTCCCCGCGCACAGCGGCACACAGACCCGCCGGAGTTACTCCGTGATCCGACCGCAGTTTCGCCTCAAACGCCGCGGATTCCTTCAGGCCGGCGCCGCAGGTGTTGTCGCCGCGGGACTCCCCGGCGTCCTGCAGGGCGCAGCAGACGGCACGATCGGCACCGGCCGCGCCAAATCGGTGCTGATCGTCCTCCTCAGCGGCGGACCGAGCCAGCTTGAGACGCTCGACCTCAAACCGCAAGCCCCCGCCGAAGTGCGCGGGGAGTTTCAACCCATCGCCACGCAGTCCCCCGGTATCCAGATCTGCGAACATCTCCCCGGCCTGGCGCAGCGGTCGAACCTGCTGTCCGTCGTGCGCTCGCTGTCGCACACCGAGCACAATCACCTGCTGGCAACGCACGTGGCGCTGACCGGCCGGCCGACGCCGATTCCCCGTGGCGGCAGCGATCTCGACCGCGTCCAGTCCCGTAACGACTTCCCGAACTTCGCCGCTGCACTGAACTACCTTCGCCCGCGCCGCGACGGCATTCCCACCGGCGTCTCGCTCCCGAATTACCTGATTGAGGGGCCGCTGACCTGGCCCGGCCAGCACGCCGGGTTCCTCGGCGTGCGCCACGACCCGTGGCCCGTCAATCAGGACCCGAACGACGACAAATTCAAGATCGACAGCCTGGCCCTGCAGCCGGGCCTCAACTCCGGTCGGCTCGAATCGCGTCGCAGCCTGCTGGAGCAGGTTAACGACTGCGGGCGACTGACGGCGGCCGATCTGTCTTCCGCATCGTTCCAGGAACAGCAGTCCGGC
>CAZWGW010000098.1:11060-14192 GCA_964633565.1 uncultured Planctomycetaceae bacterium | reverse complement strand
ATATGAAAGCGTCCTAGCCCGCGTCACTGATCTCGCCTGCCGCCTGCACCGGCGGAACGCCCTGGGCATCGACCTGGCGTTCATCGACCAGTTCCGCCAGGAGCGGGTCGAGGCTGGTTGTGCTCCGAAAACCGTCTACACGGAATCGATCGTCATCCGGCAGGTGGTGACCTTCGCGCTGTCCCGCAAGAAGGTGTCCCGCGATCCGCTGGAGGGGCTCAAAATCAAGGAACCCAAACCCACCCCCCAACCCGGCTGGACGGCCGAGGAGGTGGAGCAGATCCTCGCCGCGAGCAGCGGCACGCAGCACGCCGCGTTCCTGCTGCTGGCCGACACCGGCATGCGTGTCGGCGAGGTCAAATGGCTGACCTGGGACGACGTTGATTTCAAACGCGAAGTCATTCACATTCGCGCCAAAGACGGCTGGACCCCCAAATCCGGCGACTCTCGCACGGTCCCGATGAGCCCTCGGGTCAGGGAACTGCTGCAAGGCATGAATCGGCACGATCGCTGGATACTTTGCGCCGCTCAATCAGTAAAGCATCCTCGCGGCGATGGCCAAATCTCCGAACGCCGGCTGTTGCGGTCGTTGAAGCGGTTGCTCAAGCGATTGCATCTGCCGGGACATCTACACACGTTCAGACATGCGTTCATCAGCCGCGCGCTGATGTCCGGCATCGCCGAAGCAGTTGTGCGACATTGGGTGGGTCACGTCGACGAAGCCATAATCCTGGCCTACACGCACGTCGCGGACGAGGAATCGCGGAGGAGCATGGCGCGCCTCGCGGAGGCGCCGATTTCTGGACCCGGGCCGGACAAGGAGAGTTGCAATGAATCGCTTCAAGCGGAATCGGATTCAGCACAAATCCAGCACAAATCGGAACCGTCGCAGACGCGCCGCCGAGCAAGCTGAAAGCCGTCGCCGGGTTCGGGCGACGGCTTCCCGTCGTAGCGGAGAGGGGGGGATTCGAACCCCCGATATCCTTGCGGATATACCGGTTTTCGAGACCGGCCCATTCAGCCGCTCTGGCACCTCTCCGGTATCGTATTTCAGCGGGATTTCTGTGTTACGCCTCCAGAGGCTGGTTGTCAGAATGTGAACGGCCGCGCAGGTGTCGACTGCCGGCCGTCGGACGCCACCACACCTCTGGCCCCGAGGTGAAGCCGCAGTCTAACCCTTCCGTCCGCAGTGGACAATCGCAGCGCTGAATCGGGGTTGGCGTGCGGCGCGGACCGCCCGCTCCCCGTGCAGGGGACAGGATGGTATTTGAAACAACGTCTACCCGACGCCAACCAACTCGCCCGATCGGGCCCAGGCAGCGCGTCCCGCGTCGACCGGAGGGCGCGGAACGATGCCGGCGGCAATCCCGCCACCGAGTTCCTCCAGCCTCCAGCGCGTGTCGGGGTCACGCGTGTCACGGGCGACTGCGGTGACGGCGTTCGCCAGGCCGAATTGCGATCGGTCCTCTTCGCGGAAAAACTGATCCATGACCCGGGACAGCACTTCGGGGCCTGTCGACGCGGCAAACCGGGTGAGCAGCGGCAGCAGATTCAGGGCCAGATTCGCCTGCACTTCGCAGGCGGTGCGCATCCTGCGGACGTTGTCCTGGAATATTTCGGGCGCACAGCACGATGCGACCCCCGCGCGAAAGCACTCGACGGCGGACTCCGCCGTCCGCGAAACCGTCGGGCGTCGATCGTGCGTCAACCGGCACCCCGGGCCACGCACCGCGAGACGACTCACCAGCGAAACCAAACCACCCCGCCGCGGTTGAATCTCCTGCAGCGCCGCGTACGATCACGACACAACGTTCACCCGGGAGGAGCCGCAATGAGGCGTCTGATTTCGAGCACCGTGGCCGTGGCGACCGTCGCCGCCCTGTCGACGTGTGCGGCTGCGGCCGACGACCCCTTCGGGCTGACGCGCATCTGGTCCATCCACGTCGAAATCTCCGCCGACGAATACCGGGCCCTGCAGCCGGCCCCCGGTCCGGGGTTCTTCGGCGGCCCGGGCGCTCCGCAGCAGCCTCCCCCGCCGGCCGGCGCAGGCGCGCAGCGCGAGAGCGTGCGCAATCTGTTCGGCGTCGCCTTCCCCTGGGGGCATGCCGCGATCACGATCGACGGCGAGACCCGCGGCAAGGTCGGCATCCGCTACGACGGCGACGGCACCTGGTTCGCCGCGGCCGCGAGCCTGAAGCGGTCGTTCCAGATCGACCTCGATCGCTTCGGTGAACAGCCGCTGCGCGGCCTGCGGCTGATCAACCTGCATTCCGGCGCGCTGGACCCGACGAAGGCGCGCGAAGCGATCGCGTATCGCGTGTTCCGTGACGCCGGCGTCCCGGCCTCGCGCACGGCGCTGGCCGAAGTGACGCTCACCGTGCCGGGCCGATATGACCGGGAACTCCTCGGCCTGTACACCGTCATCGAACCGGTCGACGCCGCGTTTGTGGCCGACCGGTTCGGCGGCGACAAGGGCCTCTTGCTGAAGCCGAACCGCATGCGCGGCGTCGATTACCTCGGCGACGAGTGGCCGCGCTACGTCGGACAGTACCGGCCGCAGTCCGACGCGACCCCCGAGCAAGCCCGGCGCGTCATCGAGCTGGCCCGGCTCGTTGGCCAGGGGAGCGATGACGAATTCGCCGCGCAGATCGGCTCGTACCTCGACGCCGACGAGTTCCTGCGGTTCCTCGCGGCGCACGCGCTCCTCTCCAATGTCGACGGGTTCTTCGCCTTCGGCCAGAACTACAACCTGTATCTGCACCCGGAGACGAACAGGTTTGTGTTCATTCCGGGCGACCTGGAGCTGGCGCTGGCGAACTTCCTGATGATGGGGACGTCCGACCAACTCATGGACCTGAGCCTCACACACCCTTATCCGGGCGACAGCCGGCTGACTGAGCGCTTGCTGGCGATCGAAGAAAATGCCGCGCAGTACCGGCAGGTGCTACAGGACCTCACGTCGACCGTCGTGACACGCGAGCGGCTGCTGGCCGACGCCGTGGCAATCGACGAAGCGACGCGGGACGTTCGCGCGCGCGAGCAACAGGCAGTCGCCGCGCGCCGGGAGCAGCCGGGCTTGGGGTTCGGTCCGCCGGCAGGGGCGGTCCCGCAGTCACCGGATCTCAAGACGTT
>CAZWGW010000098.1:0-11050 GCA_964633565.1 uncultured Planctomycetaceae bacterium | reverse complement strand
TCGCATCCGTGGAAGCCCAACTCGCCGGCACAAGCAAGGGCTACATTCCCCAGTTCAACTTCGGTCCACCCCCGCCGGGCGGTCCCGGCGGGCGGCAGAACGATCAGCCCGTCGACGACACGACAATCAAGGAACTCGTGACGGCCCCCGAGGGGTTCGACGTGACGCTCTTTGCGGCGCCACCTGACGTCGGCTATCCGGTCGCCATTGCCGCCGCGCCGACCGGCGAGGTGTTCATCGCCGTCGACGAACAGGGCTCGCTGGGCCGCACGCCCGGCGGCGGCAAGCTGCTCCGCTGCGTCGACACCGACGGCGACGGCAAGGCCGACCAGTTCAATGTGTTCGCGAAGATGGACCACCCCCGCGGTGTGATCTATCAGAACGGCACGGCCTGGGTCATGCATCCCCCGACGCTCAGCGCCTACTTCGACGACGACGGCGACGGCACGGCCGACCGCGAAGAGGTCCTCGTCACGGGGCTGACGACGGAACTCATCGACACGCGCGGCGGCGACCACACCACGAACGGCATCAGGATGGGGATCGACGGCTGGATCTACATCGGCGTCGGCGATTACGGCATCCTCAAGGCGGAAGGGACAGACGGCGCCACGGTGACTCAGCGCGGCGGCGGCATCCTCCGCGTCCGCCCGGACGGCACGGAACTGGAAGTCTTTGCCACAGGGCTCCGCAACCCGTTCGATATCGCCATCGATCCCTGGCTCAACCTGTACACGCGCGACAACACCAACGACGGAGCCGGTTGGGACGTCCGGGTGAGCCACCTCGTGCAGTCGGCGCAGTACGGCTACACGCAGCTCTACGCCAACTTTCCCGATGAGGTCATGCCGGCGCTCGGCTCGTTCGGCGGCGGCGGCGGGACCGGCGCGCTGTACATCGACGACCCGCACTGGCCGGAGGGTTACCGCGACCGGATGTTCACCGGCGACTGGGGACGCAGCGAAGTCTACCGCCACGAACTTACCGATCACGCGCCATCCTTCGACATGGCGACCGACGTGTTCCTCAAGATTCCGCGGGCGACCGGAATGGACATCGACGGGAGCGGGCGCCTGTACGTCGCGAGCTGGCGCGGCGGCGAGGCGAGCGTGTTCGTGGGCCCGCAGGTCGGCTTCATCGCCCGGATCACGCCGCACGATCTCCATCCGGCCGTGTTTCCCAGCCTGAAAGATGCAGACCTCCCGCAGCTTCTCGAACTGCTGGCGGCCCCCAACGGCGTGTGGCGGCTGCACGCGCAGCGCGAAATCGTCCGGCGGGGACGCGACGCCGGGACGAGCGGGGCACTGCTGAAACGCGCTTCGGATCAGGCGGTCAAGACGCCCGGCCGCATCGCCGCGCTCTTTGCGCTGAAGCAGCTTGACGGCGTCGACTCGCACGCCGCACTGCTGACGCTGGCTGACGATCCGAAGTTGCGTGAGTTCGCACTCAAGGCGCTGACCGACCGCAGGTCGGAATTGGCCGGCCTGGATGTACAACCGTTCGTCGCGGCCCTCGCGGACGAGAACCTGTTCACGCGGGCGCAGGCGCTGATCAGCCTCGGCCGGCTGGGCGACGCATCAGTCGCCGAACAGATCATCCCGCTCACGTCGCGTGCGGAAGGCTCCGTGATGCCGACACAACCGCCGATCCACGCTCAGCCCGACCCGGACCGGGTGATCCCGCATCTGGCGGTGCGTGCCCTTGTCGCCCTCAATGCGGTGGACGCGTGCCTCGTCGCGATCGACGGTCCACACCACGCCGGCGCGCTGCGGGCACTCCGTGCGATGCACGATCCGCATGCGGTCGAAGGGCTGATCAAACGGTTGAGCACGGCGTATTCGAGCGAGCTGCGGCGCGACATTCTCTCGACGCTGATCCGCCTGTACCACAAAGAGGCGGACTACGACGGCAGTTGGTGGGGGATTCGTCCCGACAGCACCGGCCCGTATTACGACGGCCGCCCGTGGGAGGCGAGCGCGCGGATCGAGGCGGTGATCCGCAGCGCGCTGCTCGACGGCGATGAGTCGACCGTGCAGTTCCTGCTCGCGGAATTGTCGCGGCACCAGGTGCTATTGTCCGGTTTGCCGGCGGCGCGGGACCTTGCCACGCAGCACGACGAAACGGACAAACCGATCGCGATCGCCAAAGCCGACCCGAACAACCCGGACCAGATCGGCAACCTGCCGGATGAGGTCGCCGCTGAGCGGACGCTGTCACTCACAGGTGACCCGGCCAAAGGCAAGGCGCTGTTCGCGAGCCAGTCGTGCCGGTCGTGCCACACCGACGCCGACGGCCAGACGCCCAAGGGGCCGCACCTGGTGGACATCGGCAAGCGCTACACGCCGGAGCAGCTCGTGGAGTCGATCCTGAAGCCGAGCGCCAAGTTCGCGCAGGGATACGAGACGTACGCCTTTGCCATGACGGACGGGCGGGTGTTCACGGGGTTTGTCGTCAGCGAACGCGCCGGATCGGTGCTGATCCGCGAAACGACGGGTGTGCCGCGTGAACTGCAGCGCGACGAAATCGAAGAGCGGAAGCGGCAGGAACAATCGGCGATGCCGGCGGGGATTGTGGGAACCCTGACGGCGGCCGACCTGGCGGACCTGGTGGCGTACTTGCGGGGATTATGACCATGTTTGTCTGCGTCTCACGATCGCCCCGCCCGGCTCGCGGGATCAAGTTGACGCTTGTCGCCGGGGTGGTAGGATGACAGGTCCGGGGCGTTGGTCATCGGGCCGGCGACCAGTCGGGTTTGCTCTGCGATGAGGTACACGAGCGAATTCGCGCGGGCCGACTCAGCTCGACCCGTCTGTCGGGTTGTGCGTAGTCCGTCGATAGACCTGCGGTCGGTTCACTTTGCGATGCCGTCTCAGAGCCTGGATGATCTGGTCGCACTCCTGACGCGACTCAACCTGGTTGATGCCGGGGAGTTGCAGCACGCTCTCGGGCAACGGCCCCCGATCCTGACGGCCGAAGAACTGCTCGACGTCCTGGAACGCCGGCAGTTGCTCACGCGGTTTCAGACGGAACGGATTCGGAAAGGCGAAACGGAGGGCCTGGTCCTGGGCCAACTCAGGTTGCAGTATCGCAACGCCTCCGGCAGCTTCGCCCGGGTCTATCGGGCGTCCACAATCCCCGGCGGCGAGATGGTCGGCGTGAAAGTGCTGCGGGAGCGCTGGACGTCCGATGCGGAAATGGTGCGATTGTTCCACCGGGAGGGGGAGATCGGCCAGCGCCTGAAGCACCGCAACATCGTCCCGGTCTACGGCGTGTTCGTGCAGGGCAAGTTCCATTACATCACGATGGAGTTCGTGGAAGGGGGGAACCTGCGGGACTTCCTGAAGATCCGCGGCAAACTCTCGCCCCAGGAGGCCTGCCGCTACACGCTCGACACGGCGCAGGCGCTCGATTACGCGCTCGGGATGGGGATCACGCACCGCGACATGAAGATGACCAACGTGCTGATGAGCAGCCACGGCGTGGCCAAGCTGATCGACTTCGGACTGGCCGCCGATGAGTCGCTGCTGAAACGGCTCGGCACGTCCGACCTGCAGCAGGCCGTGGAATATACGACGCTGGAGCGCGGGACCGGTGCGCCGCAGAACGACCCGCGCAGCGACCTGTTCTTTCTGGGGGTGATCCTGTACGAACTGTTGAGCGGCGTGCCGCCGTACCCGCGGACGCGCGACGTGGAAGAACGGAAACGGTTTCACCGCTATCGCGACGTGCGGCCGATCACGGCCCTGGAGCCGGCCCTGCCGCGGCGCGTCGCGGCGCTGGTCGACCGCCTGATTCAGATCAACCCGGCTGAGCGGTTCCAGTCGCCGGCACAGGTTGTGAACGAGGTCCGGGGGGCGCTGGCCGAGACTGATCAGCGGACCACTGTGGCCGAGCCCGACGGCGACGAGGCCTGTTCGGTGCTGTGCGTGGAGAACCGTCCCAAGCAGCAGGACCTGCTGCGGCAGTACCTCTCCAAGCACGGATACCGCGTGCTGCTGCTCAACGACATCGACCGCGCGCTCTCCCGGCTGCGGCAGCAGTCCCCTGATTGCATCCTGCTGATGGGGGACGCCATCGGAGACCGCGTCATTGAGGACTTTCAGCGCGCGCTGATGCTGGGACGCGAGCGATTCATGGTGACGGTGCTCGTGCTGGGGGAGAAACAGACGCACCTGCAGCCCTCGGTTCCCAACGAGAATCCCCTCGGGCGGGTGCTGACGCAGCCGCTGAGGCTGCGCGACCTGAGGGCGGCGATCTCGGACGGTCTGGACGTCCGCACGCGATATCGCAACGGGCGCTGAAGGGACGCCTGCCGCCATGCACGACGCGCTCTCCCCGCGTTCCGCCGACTGCCTCCCGACGGCCGCAATCGACATGCTCCGCCGCCGCGCGAGGCTGCTGCAGGAACTCCGCCGGACATTCGAGGAGAGCGGCTATTTCGAGGTGGAGACGCCGCTCCTGTCGCACGACGTGTGTGTCGACGCCTGGCTCGAGCCGTTCACCGTCCCGGACGCGGGCGGCGCGGAGGGACGGCCCATGTATCTGCAGACGTCGCCGGAATTCGGCATGAAGCGGCTGCTGGCCGCCGGTGCGGACGCGATCTACCAGGTGACGCGATCGTTCCGCCGCGGTGAATCAGGGCCGTATCACAATCCGGAGTTCACGATCGTCGAATGGTATCGCATGGGTTCCACGCCATCAGCACAGATGGACTTCGTCGAGGACCTGGTGCAACGGCTGTCGCGCGTGGCGCAGGGTACGGGTGATGCGGCGCCATCCCGCGCGCTGGACCGGCCCTGTCGCCGGATCACGTACGATGAGGCGTTTGCCGAGTTCGCGGGGCAGGGCGTCAGCCGTTGCCCGACGGAAGGACTCGCGCAACTGGCGGCGCGCCATGGCGTGTCCGCAGCGCCGTCGATGCCGGTCGATGATCGCGACGCCTGGCTCAATCTGCTGCTGGCGACGGTGGTCGAACCGGCGCTCGCACGCTGCGGCGGAGTATTCCTGTACGACTATCCTGCGTCACAGGCGGCGCTGGCCCGCGTGCGGAACGACGACCCGCCGGTCGCGGAACGGTTCGAGCTGTACCTCGACGGGATCGAGATCTGCAACGGCTATCATGAACTCACCGATCCGCACGAATTGCGGCGGCGTCAGCGGCGGCAGGCCGAAATGCGGCGGAGGTCAGGGCTCGGCGAGTTGCCGCAGGAAAACCGACTGCTGCAGGCCATGGAGGCCGGGTTGCCGGGATGCACGGGGGTGGCGCTCGGATTCGACCGGCTGGCGATGTGGTGCCTGGGAGCGGATGACCTGTCACAGGTCATGCCGTTCCCGATCCGCCGCGCGTAGACCGGATCCGCGGGGCCTGGAGTGCGGACGCGCCGCACCCCGCCACGCGCACTGAGCGTGTCAGAATTCCGGAACCGGCTCGCGGCCGTTCCGCGTGCAGAGTGCACGAAAAACGTTCGTGTCGATGTTCTTGGAAACCGTCTGCGTATGCCCATCGACAAAACTGAAGATCACGAGGTCCACGTGAAAACTTCCGAATCCGAAGTAGTGCAGGTTGCCGCTGTTGGAGCAGGAGGCGTTTCCGGAGGTCGACCAGTAAGCGTCGAAGTTCGGCTGGTCGTCGCGGGCGCGGGCGCAGCAGGCATAGGCGTCGGCCCAGAAACCGCCGAACAGTGTCTCGCCGAACATGATTGTCTGGTGCGTCCCGTCCGTGACGTCCCTGAAGCCGAGAGAACTGTCCTTGAAGAACATGCCGTTGTTCAGCGGCGCGTTGGGGGCATTCGTCGGCCACCACCCCATGCAGCCGCGGTAGGAGGTGTAACCCAGGCCGGACGGGCGATCGGAGATCAGTGCGGTATTGCTCGGGCACTCATAGGACTCGACGACGACCTGGCACCGCGGCCAGTTGTAAAGGTCGTTCTTGGGCAATTGAAAGTTGAGATTGATCGTCCCCTCATCCATCTGCGGCAACAGCAGCGCGTGCCAGCCCCAGTAGGGCGACATCTGCCAGTCGGCCAGGCTGACCATCGGCAACGGAGCACCCGGCACGGTCGGTCCCGCGATCGGGAGCTGGATCGGCGTTGTGAACGTGATCGGGTAATCGCACGCCGGCGGCCCGCTGATGAACCCGGACGGAAACACCCGATGGGAACTCTCGTAGTTGTGTGCGGCAAGGGCCAGTTGGTGCTGATTGTTCTCGCACTGGGCGCGTCGCGCGGCTTCGCGCGCCTTCTGCACGGCTGGCAAGAGCAGCGCCGCGAGGACGCCGATGATGGCGATCACCACCAGCAGCTCGATCAGCGTGAATCCCGCCCGATCCTCAGGCCTGCCGGACCCAGCGACCGACCCGTGATTCCGGTGAGGACGCATGTCGTTTCTCCATCAAGAGTAAACTTCAGACCGCGGTGCCTAATCGTACCATTCGAAATTCCGAAAGGCAAACTGTGTTTCCAGCCGGCGCGACTGGTTTCGGACATCCTCCGAGCGGCGTCGCTGCCGCCCATGAATTCCACAGCCGTCCCGGTTACATTACCGGGCGTCCGTACGATGGCCGGGGGGATTTCCGATGCAACTGTTTCTGGATAGCGCCAATACCGACGAGATTGCCTACGCCCTGGAAGCCTGGGAGATCGACGGCATTACCACGAACCCCAGGCACGTCGGTGGAACGGGGAAGACTTATCTGTCAGTGCTGGAAGAGCTTGCAGGGCTGGTGCAGGGGACGAACAAATCCGTCAGTGTCCAGGTGAATCCGCGATTGACGGACTGGACGCGGATCGTGGACGAGGCGCTCAAACTCCGCGAGTTGTCCCCGAATTTTGTGATCAAGGTCGGCGCCAGCGAAGACGGCTTCCGCGCCGTGCGGGAACTGGCCGCAAAGGACGTCCCGACCAACGTGACGCTCGTGTTCACGGTCGCCCAGGCGTGGCACGCGGCACGCTCGGGGGCGATGTTCGTCAGCCCGTTCGTCGGCTGGAAGGACCAGTACGGCGACGACGCCGGGGAACTGATCGCCGACATCGCGCTGATGCTCGACAACTCCGGATACTCCACACAGATCATCGCCGCCGCCCTGCGCAGCGCCCGTCAGATCGGAGTCGCGGCCGTTGAGGGGGCCCATATCGTGACGGCGGCCGCCAGCGTCATCCGGGACAGTTTTCGCAACCCCTACACGACGATGGGCGAGCAGCTCTTTGCCGAGGCGTGGGACGCGATGCCGGAAGAATGAGCCCGCAGCGTTGCGCGGTGCGGCGCGCTCAGCGCACGACTTGTCCGTGGAACGCATTCTGTTCCAGCCGCACGTCGTCGCCTCCCCGCACGCGCACCGCGACCGGATTCTGCGCCGCCGGCCGTTCATCCCGGACCATACAGCCGGTGACCAGGCAGTGCGCGCAGTCCGTCAGGTCGAAGCCCGCGCCGTCGCTGTCGAGCACCGTGCAGCCGGAGACGTTAAACCAGCGGCACCGGTCGAGCGCCACTGCGGCCGAAGCGTCGAGGACGTTGTTGACGTGCAACGCCGACAGCGTGCAGTCGCGGCAATTGCGGAAGACAATGGCGTTCGTGCTGCCGTCGTCCTCGCGGCCGTAGTCGGGATTGCGGTCGCAGAGGTTCGGTCCGACGACGATGTTACTGGAGTTTTCGACCAGCAGGTTGCCGGCCTGGCCATGCCAGAACGTGTTCCCCGTGAGCGTGACGCCGCGCGCGTATTGCAGGTGGATGTTCCACTGCACGTCGCTGAACACGTTGTCCGAGATCGCGAGGTTTCCGACCTTGTCCGCAACCTCGGGGCTTTGTCCCACGAAACGGATGTTGGCCGAGTCCGGCGCGTCATGAGTGTGCTGGATCGTGCAGCCGACAATCGCCGCTTCGCGCACGGAGCCGCTGCGGCAGTCGAACAGAATGTTGGCCGCGGGCGGGCCGTCCGCGGCCATGTTCGCCTCGATGTCGCACGTGCCGACCTGCAGGTTGCGGACCTCACTGTTGCGGCAGACGATTCCCCCCTGGTCGTTGTAACTGATATGGCAGCCGACGACGTTGATCTGGTGCAGGTTGACGCCGTCGAGATACAGCCCGACGCCGTGATTGTCGTACAGGTGACAGTCGGAGATCTGCACGTTGCGGTTGCGCATCGTGAGGTGAATGCCGTGCAGCGCGTCGCGCACGGTGACCCGGGTGATCGTGGCCTGCATCGTGCCGGTGAGTTCGATGCCGCACGCTTCCGGGTGCCGGCCGATGATCTCGATGCTGTCGACGAGGGGCATCCGCTGCCGGTCCCAGACGTTCGGCTGCACGGTGTGCGGCGCGGCGGTGCCGCCGTGCGTGCCGATGATGTGCAGCGCCGGTCCGGGACCGTGCATGATGAGCCGCACGACGCCGTCGCCAAGGATCGAGACCGGGCCGATCCTGTCCAGGTCGACTTTTAACGGCCGCGAAATGCGATACGCGCGTGCCGGGATCTGCAGGCGACGCCCCGAGTCGGGCAGCGCGTCGATCAATGCCTGCAGTGCGTCGGTGTCGTCCTCGACGCCTTCCGCAACCGCACTCCGTTGGCCGGTCGGCTGCGACTGCTGCGCCGATGCCACCGAACGCGCCGCGGCTGTCGGCGACCGGCCATGGCCGTCGAAGTCAAGCGCTGAGTACAGCCACAACAGGGCGGCGAGCCCGAAGCAGCGTGTCCAGACAAAGCGGGGGGTCGCAGCGGGCATCGTGGCGTCCTTTCACGGCGGGAGTCATCAGTGTGTGGGCCTACTCGGGGAGTTGCCGGCCCCGCGTTTCCGGGGCCATGAGCAGCACGAGCACGCCGGCGAGATACAGCAGGCCGAGCAGTGAGTACGCGTCCTCAGGCAGGAACTTCCGCACGTCCTGCAGCCAGCCGCTCAGGTACAGCACGGGGGGGACCATGATCCGCCCGGCATTGAAGCAGAAGCCGGCGCCGGTCCCGCGCAGCCGCGTCGGATAGAGTTCCGGGAAATAGATGGCATATCCGGCGTGCATCCCCAGCGTCAGAAACCCGAACACCGGCAGCACCGCGAACAGGACGTCCCGCCCCCCGGCCCACTGAAAGGTGGCGACCGAGCAGAGCAGGCCCCCCGCGTGAAAGACCAGGAATGCGCCGCGCCGTCCCAGGCGTTCGCAGATCGGACCGAACGACAGCAGACCCAGGCCGCCGCCGGTGGTCACGAGCAGCATGCCGCACATCTCCCACAGCTTCAGCCGCTCGTTGATGCGGTTCTTCATGGCCGTCATCAGCGCAACAAAACCGGCGACGCGCGATTGGTCGCCGGATTCGTACAGGACTTCGACGAGCGGAGTTGCCGCCGCTTCCGGTTGACTGGCGGACCTGGGCGGCGGCAGTACTGCGACCGCCTGAATCGTGTCCGATTCGCCGATTTCACGCAGTTCAAACCGCGCCAATTGCCAGTCGCGCGTGATGAACAGGTCCGCCACGCGCCGGAGCGTCTCGGAGTCAACCAGGGCGCCGGCGGCGTCCCGCTGCGCCCGCTCCAGAAGTGGCGCCAGCGAATCCCGCCGCTGCGTCTCGCTGACCTCGATGCGGGCTTTCTCCACCGGCACGAAAAACGGCGACATGTCCCGTCGCATCAGGTTCTTGCCATAGATGTGTACTCCCCAGAAGGTCGCCAGCCCGACCGTCGCCAGCGAGACCCCCACGAGCGTTCGCCGCCGCAACTCCCCCTGGAACAATTCACCGACGCGGCCCATAGACTGCGTTGCATCGGTGCTCGCCCGCGCGCGGGCCTGCTGCCAGCTCTCGGGCTCGCGCAGGCCCCGGCGAATCCACAGGATCAGCACGGCCGGCAGCGCCCCGACGACAAACCCCAGCCGCCACGGCAGCGAGGGGTACGCCTCGCTCTGGAACAGCGGATTCCCGACGATGAAATAGCCGGCGGCCGTTGCGAGATAGGTCCCCAGTACACTCGTGGCGTGAAAGATCCCGCTGACCCGCGCGCGGGCGCGCTGCGGGAACACCTCGGCGACGAGCGAACTGGCCACGGCCCATTCGCCGCCGACGCCCATCGCCACGAGAAAACGGAACGCCGCCAGGTGCCACCACGCCGCCGACAGCGCCGACACGCAGGTGAAGGCCGAGTACACGAGGATCGTCAGCGACAGCGTCCGCTTACGGCCGATGCGGTCGCTGAGCATGCCGAACAGGATGCCCCCCAGCGCGCCCCCCAGCAGGAACGCCCCCAGCGCGATGTTGTTGTAGCGCGCCACCGGTTCGCCGGCCGGCGCCAGCGAAGGCATCGCCTCCATCATGCTGGCGACGAAGATCTGTCCTTCAAATACGTCGAACACCCATCCCAGCGAGGCGATCACCAGCACGACCCACTGGTAGCGCGTGATCCCCTCGTACCAGCGAGGTTCCGTTGGAAGTTCCCGTTGAGACGCAGAATCAGTCACGCGTTTCGACAATTCCGTCGCGGTGTGAAGAAACTGACAGTGAGGTCAGGACCCGGAAGAGCATGCCCGCTTGGCCCGGTCGTTGCAAGCCGGTCAGAGAATTGTGCCGGGGCTGCGCCGCCGCCGGCCGCGAGGCACGGGGCCGGTGGGGGCGGGAGAAAGGAAATCGAAAAATCAGAAAGCGGCGACAAGTCGCCGCACTCCGAAAATCACACTCTTACCGCGGCGCGACCGAGCGGCTGAGCCAATCGGCGAAGCGGGTCGGGCCGAGACGCGGGTTGGCGCCCGGCGTGAGGCTGTGATCGTCGACCGGCGTTCCGAAGTAGCCGGCCTGGGGATCGGTGACGACCTGGCGCGTGTCCCTGCTGGCACTCAGGAACTGCCGCACGAGTTCGTCCATGCGGATCGGCTCAGGACCGGCGAGTTCGACCGTGCCGTTCAGCGGTTTCGAGAGCGCGACGTCGGCCAGCGCCGCAGCGACGTCGTCCGACACGATCGGCTGCATCATGGCGGGCGGCAGCCGGAGCGTTTGCCCGTCGGCGGCGGATTGGGCGATGCCGCCCACGAACTCAAAGAACTGCGTGGCGCGGAGGATGGTATAGGGTATTCCTGCGGGCCG
>CAZWGW010000097.1:0-14207 GCA_964633565.1 uncultured Planctomycetaceae bacterium | reverse complement strand
GCACGATGTGGTCGATCGTCCGCTCCAGCGACGGCACGTAGTACGACCGGATCTTGTCATAGGGGATCTCCGCGCCGAAGAAGTTGTTGGCCAGCATCTCCAGCATCACCGCCTTGATCTCCGGCTCGAGTGGCACCCGCACCGTTTTCTGGCCGGTCCGTTCCAGGAGTTGCCGCAGCGCATCGAGCCGATGCCGGACCGTCTCCCGGAACGTCGCCGCAAACTCGTGGAACTGCTCCGGCTGAAACAGCGTCGTCTTGCCGAAGGGAGACGCAGCCAACTTCCGCTGCCGCCGCCAGAGCGGGCCGTTGGCATACAGCAGCGTGTCTTCGCCAGTGGCCCGGGCGATCCCGGTCGACGGCAGCGTATCGCGGTCGAACTGTCCGGGCTGGTCCCCCGTTTCGGTCGTAATCGCGCGGATGATCCCCGGATCGCGCGTCACGAACACCGGCGGAAACCACGGCACGTCCAGGTAGCGATTGTGCCTTCCCGGCCCCTGCTCTTCATCGGCCCCCCAGAAGTACGTCTCCAGGATGCGGATCGGCTCGCCGTAGTTCCACGGGTGCGGGAACGGCGTGGTTGGCCTTCCCGACCATGGCCGGAACAGCGGCACGCGCGTCGGCCGGCAGTCGCCGCCAAACGGGTTGATCCCGAGCACCTGACCCGGCAGCCGCCTGAGCCGCCGCAACAGCGGAATGCGATCTATCAATGCAGCCCGTTCGTGATTCGGCACGGGAAGTCCGGTTCCGGCGGAAGACAGGTGAACATCTGCCGGCGGCGTGGCGGCCGCCGACAGCGCACTGGGAGCGCGATTCTATCGTTCCACGGATCGGAATGCAGGGCCGTCAGACTGCCCCGGACGTCGCACGCCGTCGCAGACTGAAATCGACCGCGCGAACGCGCAAACGACCGAAGCCGTGACACAGCGCAAGCTGGCGGAAGAGCTTTACACCCAGGGATTTCATGCGTTCAACAGCATCAATTCCCAGATCATGCTCCGGCCGCAATTCAACAGCCCCGAGTATTCGTCGCTGGTCGATGCGACATCGCGCGAGTCGATCAACTACCTGGAGTCCCTGGTGCGGCTCACCAACCAGCCCAAGGTCCTCTACGATCTGGCCCAGGCGTACCAGGTGGCTGCCATGATGACACTCCAGCGCGGTGAGACCGACGCCGGTGTGGCCCGCTTTCGCTCCGCCGAGCAGGCGCTGCAGTCCCTGGTCGATCGTTTCCCCACCGAGGAGTTCTACGTCTCCGAGCGCGCACGCATTCGCGCCCGTCTGAGTCTGGTCCTGGGCGCATCGCCCGCCGACCTGGCGGAGGCCGTCCCGCTCATCGATCTGGCCTGTGCCGACCTGGAGCGGCTGTTCCGGGAGCATCCGGACCCGGCGACCCGGGGCGGCGACCTCGCCTGGGCGCAGGGCATCCGTTATTTCGTGGCACTGAATGGCGGCAACCTGCCGGTGGCCGCCGCCGCGCTCCGCCGCGAAGTCGAAATCCGTCGCCTCATGTTCGATCAGTCGCCGGACAATGAAGGGTTCCGGATCGAACTGGACGGAGACCTGCAACGGCTGAACGATCTGGAAACTCAACTCGCGGCGCCCGCGTCGATCGCAACTCCAATGAGCCGGGCAACGCAGGCTGCGGCCAACTGAACGTCGCGCACGACTTCTCCACTCCGTGCCGCATCATGCGATCCGGCCCAAGGTTCCGTAAACGCCCCGGCACCTGGCGCTCCGCACTTCCCGGAGCCGGGTCTGGCGTATACTCTTTGAGGGGCCGGACCACTTGTCCGGTTCGGCGTGATACTTCCCCGATACTCCCGCCTGTTCACACACCATCAGACCAGGTCGCACCGGCTGAACATGGGCCACACGTGCCCCTCCGCGAACCGGGGCGGCGACTGAACGGTGCCTTGGCACGACGCATGATGCCCAACGCCTGCTTTGTCTCCGACCTGCACCTGTTCGCCACCCGGTCCCGCGGCCAGCGGCACCTGGAGGCCATCCGCGAAACGGCCGCCCGCTCCCGCCACTGCATCCTCGGTGGCGACATTTTCGACTTCAAGTGGTCGACGCTCCCCTCCGCGCGGCACACGGTCGACGCCGCATTGCACTGGCTGCACGACCTCGCCGTGCGGGTCCCGGAGTGTCGCGTGCACTTTCTGCTGGGGAACCACGACTACCATCCCGAGCTGATCGACCGGCTGCCCGGCCTGTCGCACGAAGTGACCAACTTCGACTGGGAGCGGTACTATCTGCGCCTCGGGAACTCTCTGTTTCTCCACGGCGACGTGGCCGACCGCAAGATGACGACGGCGCACCTGGAACAGCGGCGGCGCAAGTTCCGCCACGAACAGCGCAGCAGGCTGCACCATCGCGCTTACGACCTGGTGGTCAACGCCAACGTCCACGCGGTGCTGTCGCGGGCGATCTATCCCAAGCGGACGGTCGCCCGCCGCATCGTGTCGTACCTCGACCACATCGGCCACGGGCCGTTGACCGGCGTCCGGCACGTGTACTTCGGCCACACGCATCGGGCCGTGAATGGCTTCGAGCATGCCGGGCTCAAGTTCCACAATTGCGGCGCTCCGATCGGCCGCACGCGATTCCGCATTCTGGAACTGGAGGTCGAGGGAGCGGAGAGTTGAGCGTGGAGCGATGAGGGTCGAGGGATGAGAGATGAGCGATCGGCGGCACCGTCGTTCTCCTCAGCGCCTGATTCCCTCACCTCCTCATCTGCCGCTGGAACCACGCCACGATCTGCGACTGCCGACGCCCGGCCCAGTTCGCGGTTCACGCTTGACCCTGCCGCGGCCATCGGTCAGTTTGGGGGCCACTCTCGATCGACCGACCTGCCGCGGAGACCAGCCTCGTGCATCATCTCGACCTCCCCGAAAGTACGCCCGGTTCGAACGGCAACGGCCCGTGGTACAAGGAGTTGAACCGGTACCACTGGTTTGTGCTGATCGTCGCGGCGCTGGGGTGGCTGTTCGACACGATGGACCAGCAGCTCTTTGTGCTGGCGCGGGTCGATGCGATGCGGGACTTGTTGCCGGAGTCTCCCGGAGCGCCCGTCGAGAAAGCCAAAGTTGATCTGTATGGCGGAATCGCCACCTCGATCTTTCTGATTGGCTGGGCCACCGGCGGCCTGGCGTTCGGAGTGTTGGGGGATCGTATCGGACGTGCGAAAACGATGCTGCTGACGATTCTGATTTACTCAATGTGCACGGGCCTTAGCGCATTTTCGGTCGGCTTCTGGGACTTCGCGTTTTACCGGTTTCTCACGGGCCTGGGTGTCGGCGGCGAATTCGCAGTCGGCGTCTCCCTCGTGGCCGAAGTCATGCCGGATCGTGCGCGCCCCTTCGCGCTCGGCCTGTTGCAGGCGCTATCTGCGATCGGCAATATCACCGCCGCGCTGATCAGCATGGGGCTGGGGCACCTCGAGTCCGGCGGGGCGTTCAAGGAGCTCGCTCTGTTCGGCACGCCGTTCAAGGCGTGGCGGATCATGTTCGTCGTGGGGATCCTTCCGGCCCTGTTATGCATTGTGATTCGCCGCCGGCTCAAGGAACCGGAACGCTGGGAAAAGACGGCCCACGAAGGGGCGCTGCGTGAGAAGCTCGGCTCGTACGCCGAACTCTTTGGAGACCTCGTGCTGCGGAAGCGGGCGATCGTTGGCCTCCTGCTGGCGTTCGCGGGCGTCGTCGGCCTGTGGGGCATCGGGTTTTTCGCGCCCGACCTGTTCGACGGCGTTCTGCGCCGCCACTTTGCCGCCCAGAACCTCTCCGACGCCGATCTCTCCGGCCGGCTCAAGTTCTGGAAGGGGATGCTCTCGCTGATGCTCAACTTCGGGGCCTTCTTCGGCATCTACGGGTTCGCCTATGTGACGCACTACACCGGCCGCAAGCCGGCCTTCGCGGTCGCCTTCATCGCTGCAATGCTGAGCACGGCGGGCGTGTTCTGGTTCCTGAACGACTTTGGCGACATCTTCTGGATGATCCCGATCATGGGCTTCTGCCAGCTTTCGCTGTTCGGGGGATACGCGATCTACTTCCCGGAATTGTTCCCCACTCGCCTGCGCAGTACGGGCACGTCGTTCTGCTATAACGTGGGGCGATTTGTCGCCGCCACCGGCCCGCTATTGCAGGGGGTCCTTGCCGGTAGTGTCTTCGCCGGGAATGAAAATGCCATTCGGTACGCCGGCGTCAGCATGTGCGGCATTTTCCTTGTCGGCCTGTTCACGCTCCCCTTTGCCCCCGAGACCAAGGGCAAACCGCTCCCGGAATGACGTTGAGGACCATCCATGTCGGGCGACGAAGCGATGCTCTGGGTCGTCAGCGGCATCCTCGCCGCGTGGTCGTGGTGGACGTGGTACGCACTGAACCTCGGCGCAGGTGCCCCGCGGCGCGCCGGGTTCAGTCGTTGGCTGCTCCGGCTGTCTCCGTTGCTGGCCGCGGGTCTGCTTTGGCAGGTGCTCGTCCACTGGGCGTCGGCCGACGTCGTCGGGGCCTATCGCTGGTTGTACCTCACGTTCGGCGCGGCGTGGGTCGGCGTCGGGCTGGCGTGGCTCCCCTGGCTCGGCCTGTCGGCCCGCGACGACGTCGTCGAGCGGGACAACACCGCCGCCGGCTGGGCGATCGCCGGCGCCCTGCTGGGGCTGACGGCCTGCTTTGCCGGTGCGAATATCGGCAACGGTCCGGGCTGGTGGGTCGTGCTGTTCACAGGGGGACTCGCCACTACGGCCTGGTTCGGTTCGTGGCTGGCGCTGGAATTGCTCGCGCAGCCGTCGGAGTCGATCGGCATCGAACGGGACGTCGCCAGCGGCCTGCGGCTCAGCGGGCTGCTGACGGCGACCGGGCTGATCCTCGGCCGTGCCGCCGCCGGCGACTGGCACTCGGCGGCCGAAACGGTCGTTGACTTCGTACAGGTCGGATGGACCGCTCCGGTCCTGTTCGGGGCCGCGGTACTTACCGAGCGCTGGCTGCGCCCTTCGGCGGAGCAGCCGAAACGCCACTGGACGCTCGCCGGCGCCGCGCCAGCTGCCGTCTATCTGGGACTGGCGGCAGTGTGGGTCGCCAGCGCGGGATGGTGGTGATGACTGCGCCGCTGCGTGCAGGACCGCTGCTGGCCGCCGACGAGTTTGCTCACGTCCGACGGCGGACGATCTTCGAATGCTGCAAATGGGATCCGCAGTTTGAAGACGTGCGGACACTCGCGGCGTTTCCCCTGGTGCTCGACAACACGACCTGGCGGCGCCTCGCGGCGGACGCGGTTGAACTCGGGCGTGAAACACTGGCGGCTGAGGCGGAACTGCTCCAGCGGCCCGATCTGCATGCGCACCTCAGTCTCCCGCGCCCCGTACGCCGCGTGCTGCAGCAGGCCGCGCAGGCTGGCGCAACCCGCGGCATCGCGCGCACAATGCGGTTCGATTTTCACCCGACGGCGGACGGCTGGCAAATCTCCGAAGTGAACTCCGACGTCCCCGGCGGATTCATCGAAGCGCAGGGGTTCACCGGCCTGATGGCAGAGGCAAATCCGCGATTGCGTCCAGCGGGCATGCCGGCGGACGTTCTGGCTGAGACCCTCATCACCGCAATTGGACCGCGCGCCTCCGTCGGCCTGGTCCACGCCACGGCCTACAGCGACGACCGCCAGGTGATGACCTATCTGCAGCAGGCGTTCGAGCGCCGGGGCGCCACGACGCACCTCGTCAGTCCGCAACAGGTGGCATGGACCGGCGGACGTGCGTCCCTGTCATGCGACTGGGGAAACGGACCTCTCGATGCACTGGTCCGTTTTTTTCCGGCAGAATGGCTTCCCGAATTGCCGCACCGATCCGACTGGACGCACTATTTTCTCCGTGCACGGACGCCGCTGTGCAACCCGGCGACGGCCCTCCTCACGCAAAGCAAGCGCCTGCCGCTCGTGTGGGACCGGCTTGAGACACCACTTCCGACGTGGCGGCGCTGCCTGCCGGAAACGCGTTCCCCGCGCGAGGTCGATTGGCGATCCAATGGGACCTGGCTCGTCAAACCGGCGCTGGGCCGCGTCGGTGAAGACGTCGCCGTGCGCGGCGCGACAGCGGCAACCGCATGGCGGCGGATCGCCCGATCGGTACGCTGGTTCCCGAGGCACTGGGTCGCCCAGCGGCGATTCGAGAGTCTGCCGGTGGAGACGCCGCTGGGACCGATGCACGTCTGCCTGGGCGTCTTCGTGATCGACGGTTGCCCGGCCGGGATCTACGGCCGCATGGCGCGCGTACCGCTGATTGACGCGCGGGCCTATGATGTCGCCGTCCTGATTGACGCGGAGGATTGAACGGATGGACGGTCAAGCAGTGTATGACGCCTGGGCGCCCGGGGAGGTCGACTGGTCCGACTGGGCGCGCCCCGTGCTGTTCGCGCAGATGCCGGACGATCCGATGAGTGACTGGTCGCCGCCAGGCGAGGAAATCAAGCTGTCGTGGCTGGACACGCACAATGGCGACACTGCCGTCGTCGTCGAACTGCCGGGAGAGACGGCCATCGACGTGGGACTGGCGCTCGCCGCAGCCGGGCTGCGTCCGGTACCTCTCTTCAACGGCTGCGATGGGGCGTCGGCCGTGCTCGACGTGAAGCCACTCATCCGCCGCCTCCGGGACGGGGCGGATCTACTGCGGCGACTGTCATTGCCGACGGATGCGCCGCCGGCCTTTCTGCTCGACAGTCGCCGTATGGACGTCAAGCCTCCGCCGCCCGGCCAGTTTGACAATCGCTGGCTGAGTTTTCCGCAGGACTTCCCTTCGGCGAACTTCCTCAAGTCGCGCGGAATTACGAAGGTCGTGCTGATTGATACACGCCCATCCCCACGCGTCGATCTGGCGCACACGCTCCGTCGTTGGCAGGAGGCCGGGCTGGAGTTGTACGTGAAGGACTGGCTGACGCAGGGAAGGCCGGAAAGGCTGGATGTCCCACGACCGGCCTGGTTCCGGACGGCATGGCAGCGGGTCCTGGCGATGATTGGCCTGCGACGGAACTCCGCCGGCGGCTTTGGAGCGATCGTGCCGATTCCAGGGTCAAGCGGCTGAGCCCAGGCATCATCCGCCGCGCAGCTTCATGTACAGTTTCCGCACCTCCGGCAGGCAGCACTGGCCATTGGCCGCGAGCGTCGCGCAGCGCGCCTCCGGCGACTGCGACCTGGCCACGAGTTGTCGGATGCGCGTCGGCGTACCCTCTGCCACGTCGGCCTCGACGTCGTCGACCGTGAGGCCGAAGCACGCGCACAGCGGGGCCTGCGGGTCCTTGGGCGTTACGGGGCCGTTGAGTTCAGCCACCGTGACGACGCTCTCGAACAGGTTGAAGTACGCCACGGAGCAGGGAGGATAGGCGCAATACCACGCCGAATCGGCCAGTCGAGAGCGGGCGCTCGGCGCGATGTGCGTATTCATCGCGGCCGCCCCTACCGGCATGCCGAGCGCGCCGCAGCGCGGGCAGTAGGCGCGGCCGTCAAATTCGGGTTCGCGGACGAAGGCTTTGTTCATGGATGATGACGCGGTCAGTTAAAGATCCAACTCGCTCAGTCCACGGCACGGTGTGGATCGACCCACCTCAGAGATTACACTGTCCGAGGTACTTGAGGCCATCAGGCAGAGTGTCCGGTATCGACCAGGACGGGAGTTTCAACACATGATCCGGCCAGCCAAGATGCGGATTCTGTGTGTCGCCGTGTGCTTCACCGGGATCGCGGGAGTTGCCCGAACTGGCGAACCGGCGCCCCCCGCCGCGATCGCACCTCTCTTTCAACCACCCGCCGAGTATGCTCACGACCTCGGCTCGTTCCGGTCCCCGCTCCTGTTCGACGACGGATCCCCTGTCCGTACTACCGACGACTGGCGGCGGCGGCGCGAAGAGATCCTCAAGTACTGGCACGGCGTGATGGGGCCGTGGCCCGAGCTGATCGGGCAGCCGCGAATGGAGACGCTCGCGGAGGAACAACGAGGTGACGTGACGCAACGGCACCTGCGGGTGGAGATCGCGCCGGAACGGTTCACCGAGGATGCGTACCTGCTCATCCCGCGCGGCGATGGCCCGTTTCCGGCGGTTGTGGTGGTCTATTACGACGGCAAGACAGGGGTCGGACTGGGTAAAGAGCGCCGCGACTTTGCCTGGCAGTTGGCGAACCGCGGCTTCGTCGCACTGTCGCTGGGCCTCGATCCGGGCGCATCGTATCCCAGCGCCGACGAGCCGCAATTACAGCCGCTTTCCTATCACGCGTACGTCGCGGCGAACAGCTTTAACCTGCTGGCGCAACTCCCGAACGTAGACCCAAAGCGGATCGGCGTCACCGGGCATTCCTACGGCGGAAAGTGGGCCATGTTCGCCTCCTGCCTGTATGAGCCATTTGCGTGCGCGGCGTGGTCCGACGGTGGGATTGTCTTTGATGAGGCGCGGTCCAACGTCAACTACTGGGAGCCGTGGTACCTGGGGCACGATCCCGACGCGACCCGCAAACCGGGCATTCCGAACGACGAAAATCCCCGCACGGGGGCATACAAACGGCTGATCGCGGAGCGGCGCGATCTGCACGAACTGCACGCGTTGATGGCGCCGAGGCCGTTCCTGGTTTCGGGAGGTTCGGAAGACCGGCCCGAGCGCTGGAACGCGCTCAATCATGCCGTCGCCGTCAACCGGCTGCTCGGTTTCGAGAACCGCGTGGCGATGAGCAACCGGCCGGGACATGATCCGACCGAGGAGTCGAACGCGCAATTGTACGCGTTTTTCGAGCACTTTCTGCAGCAGACGCCCGCCGAGGAGACGACGCGATGACGCTCGCGCGCATAATTCAACTCGCAACTCTCGGGGTGGCTCTGTTTGCCTGGCGCGCGATCGTGCAGGCGGAGTCGCTCAGGATCGGCACATTTGACGTTGATGCGTCTCCGCCGATCAGCAGCCAGCTGGCGTACGATCCGACGAAGGAAGTGACGACGCCGCTCAGTTGTCGCGGCATCGTGCTGCTCGGCGACGAGGCGCCCGTCGTGCTGTGCGCCGTGGACTGGATCGGCATCGGCAACGGCGGCAACCGCGAGTTTCGCGCGCGACTGGCCGCCGCCGCGGGGACGACTCCCGAACGAGTGGCCGTCCACACGCTGCACCAGCACGATGCGCCGTGGTGCGACTTCTCGGTGGACGAGTTGGCCGCGCAATACGGTATCAACCAGGTGGTGTTCGACTCGGCGTTCGCGCGGGACGTCATCCACCGGGCGGCCGCCGCGGTCCGTTCCGCAGTGGCAGAGGCCCAGGTCGTCACGCACGTCGGCGCTGGCGTCGGCCGCGTGGAGCAGGTGGCATCGAACCGGCGCATTCTGGGCGCGGACGGCAAGGTGCAGCACGTCCGTTGGACGGCGACGAAGGATGCAGCGGTCCGTGCGTTTCCTGAAGGGGTCATCGACCCGGACGTGCATTGGAACGTGGAGCCGGTCAGGTTGCCGCCAGCACAGCATCTCGATGAGGCGGCGTTGCGCGGCGAGTTGGAGAATGCCGACAAGTTGCCCCGTGCGCGGCTGGAGGCGGCGCATGGTCTCGTCTGGCTGGCGCGCTGCCAACAAGGAGATACGATCGACGTCGGCTGCCTGTCGCTTGGTTCCATCAGTATCCTGCACATGCCCGGGGAACTCTTTGTCGAGTATCAACTCGCGGCACAGGCGATGCGGCCGGACCTGTTTGTCGCCATGGCCGCGTACGGCGACTATGCGCCGTGGTACATCGGGACGGAGATCGCCTACGAGCAGGGGGGGGTATGAGACGTCCCCCGGGTCGTCGCTCGTTGCGCCGGGCGTCGAAGGCGTGCTGATGGGCGCAATGCGGAAACTGCTCGACGCAGAAGGACGCGGACCGGAACGGCTTGGCGTGGAGGCGGCGGTGCGGGAGACGGAAGCGGCGCGCGCCAGGCAGGACACATCAGACGTCCCGTGAGGGTACTTCGATTCAACCATCCTTTAATCCCGTTGTGACTCCGCCGGACGAAACACGTGCTCCGGCATCGGCAAAACGTTCCGTATGATCGGCGGCAACGCCATCTGTTCAAGGATATCGCGCTGCAGGTCGATCCCCGGAGCGACTTCAATCAGCTCCAGCCCGGCTTCAACGAGTCGAAACACGGCCCGTTCCGTCACAAACAGCACGTCCTGCCGCTTGTGCCGCGCAACGTCGGCGCTGAACGAGATCTGATCGACGCGTTCGACGAATTTCTTCGTGGTCCCCTCGCGCTGAACTGCCAGGCGCCCGTCCGTCACACTCACTTCCAGGCCGCCGGAGGTAAACGTCCCGCAGAAGACCAGCCGCTTGGCGCTTTGTGAGATATTCACGAATCCGCCGACGCCGGCGAGGCGCGAACCGAACTTCGACACGTTGACGTTGCCTGCGGCGTCGACCTGCGCGGCGCCGAGCGCGGCGAAGTCGAGTCCACCGCCGTCATAAAAGTCGAACTGCGCCGGTTGGTCGATGATCGTCTGGGGATGGACCGATGCGCCGAAGCTGAGCCCGCCCGCCGGCATGCCGCCGATCGGGCCGCTCTCGACGGTGAGCGTGACCGAATCCAGCAATCTCCGCTCGGCAGCGATGCGGGCGATCCCTTCGGGCATGCCGATGCCGAGGTTGGCGATCGCGCCGGGCGCGAGTTCATCGCAGGCGCGGGCGGCAATGATGCGGCGCTCGTCAAGCGGCAGCGGTTCGATGACGGGGCCGGTCTGCGTATCCCACGTCGAGGGACGCGGTGTGAAGTAGGACCGGTTCAGTGACTCGGCGAACGTCTGTTCGTGTTCGTGCTCTTTCGCGATGACAACGTGATCAACGAGAATGCCCGGAACCCGGACGTGTCCCGGAATGGCGGGTTCGTCAAGGACTCGCTTGACCTGGGCCAGCACTCGCCCACCGCAATTGTGGACGGCCTGCGCGACGGCCAGCACTTCTCCGATGACCGCCTCTTCGTCCATCAGCAGGTTGCCTTGTGGATCGGCCGCCGTGGCGCGGACCAGGCCGACATGGATCGGAAATGCCTTGTAGAACAGCCAGGTCTTGCTCGCGAGTTCGATCCGCTCAATGAGGCCCGGGGGCGTCACGGCGTTCATGCGTCCGCCTTCGTTCGCCGGATCGATAAACGTCCCCAACCCCACGTGCGTGATGCATCCGGGGCGTCCCGCGGCGATATCGCGCAGCAGGTGGCACACGACTCCTTGCGGGATGTTGTAGGCTTCGATCCTGTTGTCGAGCGCCAGGCGGCCGATCTTCGGGACCAGCCCCCAGTGGCCCCCAATGACGCGGCGGAGCAGCCCCTCGTGGCCGAGGTGGTTCAGGCCGCGTGACTTCGCGTCCCCCTGTCCCGCCGCGTAAACAAGCGTGAGATTGCACGGCCGGCCTGTGGCAAGGAAGCGGCGCTCAATTGCCGATGTGAGAGCTTCGGGATGAGCCGCGCCGACGAAACCGCCGCAAACGACGGTCAGGCCGTCGCCGATCGTCGCCGCCGCGTCGTCGGCCGTACACAGGAGCTGGTCGATCCGTCGGCTCACCCCCACCACCCTCCGTTGACGTGGATCGTCTGTCCGGTGATGTAGGAGGCGAGATCGCTGCACAGAAACAGGATCACGCCGGCGATTTCCTCCGGCTCGGCGAAGCGGCCCAGCGGGATCTGTTTGAGCATTTCGGCGCGGGCCTTCTCGGGGATGGACTGACCCATCTCTGTGAGCGCGACACCCGGCGCGACGGCATTCACCGTGATGCGGCGGCCAGCCAGTTCCTTCGCGAGGACCTTCGTGATCCCCATCACTCCCGCCTTGGCCGCCGCATAGTTCACCTGGCCATAGAAACCGATGATGCCGGAGATCGAAGCCATGCTGACGATGCGGCCACCGTCGGCCATGCGCGGTGCGGCGGCCTTGCACACGTTGAATACGCCGGTCAGGTTGGTGTCGATCACGTCCTGCCACTCGGCATCGCTCATGTTCTTGAGTGTGCGGTCGCGGAGGACGGCGGCATTGTTGATGACAATGTCGAGCGCGCCGACTGTCTTGACCACCTGGTCGAACATGGCGGCCAACTCGTCCGGCCTCCGCACGTCCGCCGCAACGGCGATCGCACGGGAACCGAGCCCTGTGACCGTCTCTTCGGCCCGCCTCCGGTTGCCCCCCTGTCCCTCTTCGAAGTAATTGACGGCGACGTTGGCGCCGGCGGCGTGCAGCACGCGGGCGGTCGCCTGCCCCAGCCCCTGGCCGCCGCCGGTGACGAGGGCCGTCTTGCCGGAAAGGTCGATCGTGACCATGTTGCAGATTCTATAGAATTCCGAATAACTTCTGCAGAAACACTTGAACCCCCGACTGCGGCCCGTTAGGATTCAGGCGAGGGAATCATAATCGTTTCCCTCGCCCCGCCCTACTGACCCGCCACGCTCACTCACCACGTTGCGTCCTGCCGTCCCTGCGTGGACGCGCACGAAGTTGAGAATCCCGTGCCCGCCGCCCTCCACAATCACCGGACCGACTTCGACCGCGGACTGCGGCGACAGACGATCGTCGAGTCGATCCTGTCCGACGTCTTCCGGGGCCGGATGCGGGCCGGCCAGCATCTGGTGACGCAGACACTGGCGGAGCGTTTCGGCGTCAGTCATACACCCATCCGCGAGGCGCTGATCGCACTGGCCGGCATCGGCTTCGTCGACCTGCTCCCGAACCGGGGCGCGACGGTGCGGCAGGTGACGGCGCGGGACGTGGCGGAGATCGCCCAGGTCCGCCGACTGCTGGAGTGCGGCGCGGTGCGCCTCGCCTGCGGACGCATCGAACTTGCCGACCTGCACGCACTGCGGGATGATCTGCTGCGGTTGTCGCGGGACAAATCGAAGAGCATGCGACGATTCATCGAACGTGCCCGCGACGTGGACAACCGCCTGCACGACCTGGTGGCCAACTGCTGCGGAAACGAGTTTCTCTCGAAAGAGCTGAACAGGCTGAAGCTGTTGTTTCGAGTCTTCCGCGACGTCGCCTGGGAGCGGGAAGAAGCCCGGAACGACTCGCAGCGGCTGGCTGAGGAGACGACCGAACACCTGGCGATTGTGGACGCGCTGCTCGCCGGTGATGGCCGGGAGGCGTCGCGGGCCATGACGCGACATATTCGCGCCGGGACGAGATACTGGATCCGGGCGCTGCCGGATGCCGCGCAGCCCCGGAACGGCACGCGCACACGACGCACGACAACCGCCTGAGAAGAACGATGAACAGAATCCGATTATTCCTGAGCGCGGTTGCCCTGCTGATCCTCTCTGGTGCTGCGGCACGGGCGCAGGGGCAGGCTGCTCCGACGGATAATCTGGAATACAACCGCGACATCCGCCCCATCCTCGCCGACACCTGTTTCAAGTGTCACGGACCGGACAGCGCCGCGCGCAAGGCGGACCTGCGCCTCGACAAGCGCGACGTCGCCCTCGACATGGGGGCGATTACGCCGGGCAAACCGGACGAGAGTGAACTGGTCCGGCGCATCCTTTCCACCGACCCGGATGAAGTCATGCCGCCGCCGGAGACGAAGAAGGAACTGTCGGCGCGTCAGAAAGAACTGCTGCAGCGGTGGGTCGCCGAAGGGGCCGAGTATCAGCCGCACTGGTCGCTGATTTCACCGGCCCGTCCTGCATTGCCGGACGTCCGCAATTCGGCCTGGGTTCGCAATCCGATCGACCACTTCATCCTCGCACGATTGGAGAAGGCGGGGCTTTCTCCCGCGCCGGAGGCTGACCGCCGGACGCTGGCGCGGCGCGTCTGTCTCGATCTGACCGGACTGCCGCCGACGCCCGAACAGGTGGAGGGCTTCGTCAACGACTCCGCACCGGACGCCTACGAGCAGTACGTCGACCGGTTGCTCAAATCCGACCGGTGGGGCGAGCATCGCGGGCGCTACTGGCTGGACTACGCGCGGTACGCCGACACCCACGGCATCCACTTCGACAACTACCGCGAGATGTGGTCGTACCGGGATTGGGTCATCAATGCCTTCTACCGCAACTTGCCGTACGACGAGTTCACGATCGTGAGCCTCGCGGGGGATCTGCTCGAAGGCGCCACGCTGGACCAGATTGTCGGCTCCGGGTTCAACCGCTGTCACATGACGACGAACGAGGGGGGGATCATCGACGAGGAGTATCTCGTCCTCTACACCCGCGACCGCACGGATACGGTCTCGCAGGTCTGGC